>JAITAR010000004.1 GCA_031284025.1 Rickettsiales bacterium
AAAGAATTTAGAGTTAGAGGCTATCTGATTTTCACTCCTTCAGCATCGCTAGAAACCTCTCTGCTGAGTTACAATAAATTTAGCGAAGAAGGTGCAGGAGTTTTAAATTTAACGATAGATGGTGGCAGCCATCATTTGATAGCTGGCAATTTAAATTTGACTATGGCTCTAGATCTGGCTAATTTCAGACCATTCATATCCCTTGGCACCAGCTATCTGCTATCCTATTCCAGTCCAGAGATCTCTGCCAGCTTTAGAGAATACTCCAGCTCGGGCAAATTGAAAAGCAGGGGTACGGAGGTGGGCAAACTGTCTGGCTCTGTGGCTCTAGGTCTGAACTATCAGTTGGCTAAAAATATGTCAATTTCTTTGGGTGGCAGCTATAGGGGTGCTAGTGGCTACAGGTCATTTTCTGGCGGAATTAATTTTAGATATATTCTTTTTTAGAACTAGAATTTTTCAAAATCATTCATGAGTAAAACAGAGGAATTTATCAAATGTCATCTAATTCCCAATGCCAGACGTGAAGGCGTCGCCGGCGAATATAATGGACGGATGAAAATCATGGTAACCGCCCGAGCAGTTGGCGGTGCGGCGAACAGGGCTCTGACGGAGTTTATTGCGAAAAAATATGGGGTGCCAAAGTCTACCGTAAAGATTGTGGCTGGTCTGAAAAGCAGAGATAAAACTGTGAAAATTGAAAAATAATTGGAATCTGGCCATTCCCCCCAGATAACTAGTTGGAAAGAGCTAGCTGCCATTCGTATCCACCATGCGGCTATGGTTAGTGCTCTGTGCACTATCTCTAATGTTTTCTAGCATCAGTTCGGCCAGTTTATTTTTAACTGATTTTATTGATTTGCCAGCACATTCAATGGCCATTTGTCCTGGCACCGAAAGCCTTAGACAAAATGTTTCCTCCACCGCCGAAATTAATTCATATTTCGGTAATTCTTTGAAATGTTTCTGTGTCCACTCCTGCAATTCTGTTTTTGGATCGATTGGTATACTTTTGTTTTTTTTGTCCAACTCTTTCCAAATTCTCAGTATAAAATTTTGAACAGTTCTAAAATCCGAATCCAAAAAAACGGCCCCAATTATGGCTTCTAGGGCATTTTCCAAATTGTTAATATTTTTCCTGCCGTCATTTAACTCTTCGCCATTACTTAATATGATGTATTCACCTATTTTAGCCTGTTCCGCAATCTTTGACATAGTATGTTTTGAAACTAAAAAGGCTCTTCTCTTAGAAAGTTCCCCTTCGGTATCTTTATTGTGGGCTTTGAATAAATATATCGTTACTACGCAGGATAATAGAGAATCCCCCAGTAGTTCCAGTCTTTCGTAGCTTACCCTCTCCCTAGTTCCACTGGATAGCACACTGGGATGGGTGAGAGCCTCTACCAGCAGCTCAACATTCTTGAATCTGTATTTCAGAGTTTTTTCTAAATTTCCAAACATTCTCTGTATCATGACCTGTCTAAATTATTTCCTCCAGTAGGCTAAACAAATCACTGGACAACAGATGCTCGCTGGTCGGGGTGAACAGCCTATTTTCCAGATTTTTTGTACTATAATCCGCCAGCAAATTTTGCGTTTTTCTGCTGATAAAATCATTTCTAAAACTTTCGTGAACATTCAACATGGCATAGACACTTTCCTCTATTTCGCCGACGCATTCAAATGGTCTATAGTTTTTTAGACCACATAATTCTAAAAATCCGTCTAGCTGGTTTTCGACGGCTAGTATATTTGTACCGAATATGTTCACTAGCCTATTTTTATCCATAAAAACCGCCATAGCCAGAAAAATAAATCTACATTTGTCACAGTTACAGCACCAACGCTCTATCCTATTCTCAATTCTGAAGTTTTTATTGCAGCTAACAAAAGCTCTATGGTATTTTTCCAGTCCTGTAAAAATTTTTACTATGTGTATCTCCGATAGAGGTCTTAGAAAGGAAATATAATTTAAATTCTTGAGAATATATTTTTTTATGAAAGAATTCATACTCCTTTCAAATTCAAACGATTTACTCCACTGATGATTAACTATAGTTCCGTTAAAAAGTATATTTCCAATGTTAGCCGATCTTTCGTTGGACATCAGAATAGTATCAAAGCCATATATTACGCTTGATGCCACTAGTATGAATGCTATTATGCCCCCGATGGGAATATGGCCGTTGTAGCCGTCTATTTTATCTAATTTTTTGTTTAATTCTAGCAGCTGTCCTGATATAGTCCTTTTTGGATGGAAGTAGTTTTTACAGCCGGATATTTCTATGGTGCTAATCACCGCTCTAACTTTTTCGGTTGAGCACAATACTATGTTTTCTCGGTGCCTTTTTAGTGCTTCCAATGTAACTATCGAATCTTTACCTCCTCCTATGGGAATAACAAAGCGTTTTGCTAGCTCAAAATCCAAGTTTGATCTCTTTCCAGTGTTGCCGGAAACGGGAAATTTTATTCTATCTTCTAGATCCACTATTCCATTACGATAGCTGAATTCTCCGAGACCTTTTCTATAGAGGGTATTAAAAAAATCTGCCTGTGCACTATCTAGCTCTGTAGTTCTAATTTCCATAGCATATGGTAAAAATAGCTTATAGTAGCTAATCCCAGCTGACAGATGTAAATATCTAAATATAATGTCCAGTACTTCCAGCTCGTCAACATTTAACCGTCTCTCCAGCGGAAATTCTATTGTTTCTTCAAAAAATAACTCATTGTCGTAGGAATATTTCAGAGACAAAATTTTAGTTGCCGTGTCGAATCTGTAGGAATCAAAAATAAATGTTTTATACTGCCTCATATCAGAAATCATTAATTTTTTTCAGAGATTCGGTTATTACACTTTCGAGAGTTAGATGTGGTTTTTCTCTTACTATTGAGACAACTATAGTGGAAATTGAATTTTTTTGGTATCCGAGACCCTCGAGAGCCTGGATCGCATCTATCCAGAGAGACCTGTCGAATCCACCAGAATCTGGTGTTTTTCCCACTATAGAATCAATCGATTCAAAATAGCTTGAATTCTTGACCATAGAACAATTTTGCAGTTCAGCTATTATGCGCAGAGCCATTTTCGTGCCAACTCCCGGTGCTCTGCACAACATGTCCCTATCACCATTCGCTATGGCCAACACTATATCGCCGACACTTAGCACGTCCATTATCTTTAGAGCTAATTTACTACCAATCCCATTTACCTTGCAGAGAGTATTAAAACACATTTGTTCCCCTTCGCTAGAAAAACCAAAGAGAGTTATAGACTCCTCTCTAACTATCGTTTCTATCAGAATGGTTGCCCTTTCACCGATTTTTGGCATACTGGCCAATGTTTTCGCGGAGCAAAACACTTTAAATCCTACGCCTCCCACATCAAGAATTAGAAACTCTTCTCTAGTTGACTCTATAACACCGGACAGTCTACCTATCACCTACAATATGCGGCTGATTTTTAATCAAAAAAAGTATATAGCCACACGAATTAATTTTTCAACAGACATTTAAATGCATTGATTTTTTAAAAAAAAACTGTAGTAAACTGGATGTTAGTTTTAACAAAATGAGGTTTATTATATGAAAAGAACGTTCTTTTTATTGCTCTCCGCTCTATCCCTGGTGGGCTGTGTGGCGGAACAAAACGTTGGTGATGTTGGTAATGGGGTTGCTACTAAAAATGGCGGAGCTACCAGCACGGATGCCGCTGAAAAGCCGGAGGAAAGGGCTAGCAAGATTACCGGAGATAGGAATATTGAAGTTCCAGATCGCGTATTTTTTCCCTTTGATAGTTCATTTATAGACAGTAAGTCAAAGCAATCTTTGGCTGCAGTTGCTGAATGGCTGAAGACCAAGGGTAATGTGACGATTACCATTGAAGGTCACTGTGACCAAAGAGGAAGCAGGGAATACAATCTCAGTCTAGGACAGAAAAGAGCTAAAGCTGCTAAAGACTACCTGACATCAAAAGGTGTAGCTGCTGGAAGAATTAGAACTGTCAGCTATGGTAAAGAGAGACCTGCTTTTAAAGGAGAGGGCGAGGAAGTTTGGTCCAAAAATAGAAGAGCTGTAGTAGTTACGGACAATATTAAGGCCGATTCCAAGAAAAAAAAGTAGGATTTGTAAGGGCCTCTGCTGCGACGCACAGATTATTTGATTGGGTTGGCCCTGGACCTTTTCAAATAGTTTTCCTGACCATTAGGGGGTTGTGCTATAGTAGAATTTAGAGTAGTCTCGCGTCTGTGGTGCTCTGAGCTGCAAAACTTGGGGCATCGCGGGCATCGCATCGTGGGCGGTAAATGTAGAGATCGATGAGCAGCCTCTGAGGTATCACAAAAAAAATTAGAAAAACTTTTTAGGCGGTCAGCGGCTCTGGAACGAATCCATGGTTCGACGATGCCCCTTGACAGAATGGTGAATCTATGATATAGTTCTCTGTGAAATTTAAGAGGTAGCCAGATGTTGTACTACGGTTTAGTTTTTAGTCCACTATTCATTTTTCTGTACGGCGGTGTACTGATGATGCTGATAACACTGGGGGTCTTTTGTGGACTTGTCCATTTGCCGATTTTTATTGCTAAAACCAGGAATATCCCTATTGCAGATATAACCGTTGTGAAAATTTTGAGTTGGGTTGGCCTGATTATTCACATAACTTGGGTCGTAGCACTTCTCATAGCCTGTTTCAGGGAGCCGGCAGCTGTTTTAATTCAAAAAGATGGTAAATAGGGATCGGGCCAGGGATTGTCACCGTTTGGCAGGTAGGTACTGCTCTCTCCCAGTGCACCGGGGCACCCGAAATTTTCGCTGTGGCAGTGTTAGATGATGGTGCTAGATTGTCGAGATAAGACGCTTCTGAATTTTTGCAAATTTTTTAAACCCCCGTGGTTTTGTTGGACACTATCCCTGATGTAAAAACTTTCTATTTTGCCGCGTATTCTCTGCTATGTAATTACTATCGAACCTGAAGCAACGAAAAACCCAAAAATTTCTCTAAAACCTAATTTACGAATCAGATATTCCTTTGTCTATTTCTATAAATTCAGCAGTTCGCTATTCATTTATGTCAAACTATCTAGCATTTCACTAGACCTGTGATACTGCTCACCTATAATATACTTATTTCATTGTTAGCTTAAACCTGTATAGGTCCAAACACATATGAGACAAAATAAATCCTCCCGAAGAACTTTATTTTTGGGCTGCCCATTTGGACCGTTGGGGGGATACATAAAGTATTTATTAAAGATAGGAAGGATAGACTTTCTCCCGAGAGCATAGCTGAGCTCAGTGGCATGTCTAGAGCCACCTACTACAGGATTAAAAAGGAATTTACTAGAAAATGGAGAGAAATGGAAAAGAAAAAATAACAGTTGTTCTGCGGAGAGATCAGAACATTGTTCCTGGCGTCAGTTCCGTGGGAAGAGTTCTAAAGGAACTGAAAGAGAAGAAGGTTGGGCAAAGAGATGGGACTATGATAGACACTGTATAGGCAATGGAGATAGAAAAAATTCAGAGAAAATAACCATAGAAAAAACAATAACTCTAGACCCCATTGCTCTTTTGATTTCAAGACTCCAAAAGAGTATTATTTACCCATTGTGAATTCTGTTTAAAAAAGTCTCATATGTTATGAATTTGTACATTTTCACGCATAACAATTGATTTTAATTTAGAAGCTTATATAATCCTTGTGAACTTTTTTCATTTCTGTATGAATGTAAATTTGGTCAGTCTGGGGAATATCCTAAAACATAGAGATCAGTACTGGATTGTGGCGAAGAAGGAACACGTTAAGCCCGGCAAGGGCGGTGCCTTTGTCCAGCTAGAGCTGAAAAATGTGATTAGTGGGAGTAAGTCTAACGAGAGATTCAGAGCGGGAGAGGAGATAGAGAAAGTTAGTCTCGACGAAAGAGATTTTCAGTATCTATACAGCGAGAGTGATTCTGTGTTTCTTATGGATTCGCTGAGCTATGAGCAGGAACAATTTTCCAAAAATTTGATGGAGGGTGAAATATCTTTTCTGGTTAGTGGAATGAATGTTAGGGTTTGCTACTGCGATGATATGGTAATAGCGATAAAATTGCCAGAGACGGTGACGTTGAGAGTAAAAGAGACTGAACCGGTACTCAGGGGGCAGACCGCTGCAGCATCATATAAGCCAGCTGTGCTGGAGAACGGCATCAGGGTTATGGTTCCTCCCTTCGTGAAGGCTGATGACATTATAGTGGTGAGAACGGCAGACTCAATCTATGTAGAGAGAGTGAAGTAAGTTTTTTTAGGAGTTTTTACTCTAGTTTTTTATTAGCAAAAATTGTGGAGGAAATTGTGAGTGATAAGAATGGTGGTATCAATACTGAAGCTGCAACTATAATAAATACGGATCCTACAAAAATAATGGACTCAAATCCGTTGGGGCAAACGATGGCGGGGGTTTTAGATAAAGAACACGATAGTGTTTCTGATCATATAGTTAATGCAACTATAGCAAAATTTGCCAATAATAATGCTCAGATTGCGAGCAGCTTTGATCCAAATAGTACTCTTAGCAAGCCTATAGATAAATCATCGGGTGGTTCATTTGATAAAATTGGAATCAAAAAGGGTGGACATTCTATGTAGAAAACTAGTTCTAACGGAGATTCTGGCGGTTCTTCCTTCAGGTAAAAGTAATTCAGAAGCGATTTGAGCTAATTTCTAGATACTAGATAAACATCAGAGAGAGCATCGAGAAGATGTAGGCCTGTATAGCGCCGCTAATTAAACTGAGTATATTTATAATTAGAGGGAATCCCACCGATAACATCACTATCTCACTGAGTATAGAATTTATTACGTAACCGCTCATTACGTTTCCATAGAGTCGTATTGACAGAGAAATCATTTTAGATAACTCGCCGATGATGTTCGAAGGAATCATGGGGAGGGATGGTTTTGCGTATTTTTTGAAATAGCTGAGGCCGTGTTCTACTAAACCTAGAATAGTTGCAAATGAGAATACTACTACGGCTAGGGCTGCAGTGGTTGACAGCGATGCGGTGGGAGATTCACAGAAAGGTAATAGAGATATTAGGTTCGACACCAATATATACAGAAAAAGTGTGCCTATGAAAGGAAAAATTAGGTCTGCTCTAGCACTGCTGGATCCATTTAGCTGTAAATTTATCTGTTCGAGAATTATTTCGAATGCAGCTTGTAGCCATGATACGTTTTTATCATTGGCTGATTTACCTCTCGCTAAGAATTTTACAGAAAACGCTACCAGTGCCAGTAAAAATATTACGACCCAGGAAAATAGAAGGGTTTGATTTAACTTAAATAGTCCTATTTGGAAAATTATTTTATCATCTGTACTTATATGCATATCACATCTCCAATTGTTTACTAAACCTAACTCTAAGTGTGAACCATAGTCTCCACAGCAGTACACCCGCTATGAATGGAATAGATCCTAGAGGATTGCTACTAGTTGTTAGATAAAAAACCATAGCTAGCGAGAACATTCTCAGCAGAAAGCCAGAGATTATTATTCTACCACTGCCAGATTCTATGAATTTGCTAACACTATATTTCATCGTCAGTTCATTAGCTACACTGGCAATGATTCCAAAAAATATAGAAGATAACAGCTTTACAGTGCTCATAGCTTTAAACTCTCATCTAATTTTGATAATTCTACTTTCGATATTTCGAAGAGTCGATTTGAATTTTTTGCCGGATTCTACCAGATTTTTAAAATTTTTCTGAAAATTTTCCATTGCCTTCCTCAAATCCGGTTCACTGTCTCCGCCACTGATGGCACTAAACACCGAAATTTGTATTTCTCTGCCACATTTGACCAGTATTCCCTGGTTTAGCCATAGATAAACTTTTTCGCCGTTTGTCTTTTCGAAATTTACGGTGCTGCGATTAAAGGAAGACAAATAGTCTATGTGTCTCGGCAGAATGGTGTAGTTGACTTCAGTCTCGGAAATATGCATTTTTACAATTTTTTCTTCCAAAAATAGTTTTTGCGGTGTATAAATCCTTAGATTCAAAATGTTTTTACTATACATAGGATCTACCTCGATTTACAATTGCTATCGGTTTTATCAGATTGTCTATCTTTTTTGTCATAATTTTCCTCTGAGATTTGCATCGTTAATGGAACCTATCATAAAAAATGCCTGTTCAGGCAGTGAGTCGAATTCTCCTTCCATAATTCTGTTACAATCGTCTATTGCTACAGTCACTGGAACAAATTTTCCGCTCAAACCGGTAAATTGTGTGGTGGTAAAAAATGGCTGTGTCAGGTATCTCTCAAGCTTTCTAGCTCTAGCCACCGTTATTCTCTCCTTTGGAGCCAATTCCTCCAAGCCTAGCATAGCTATCATGTTTTTAAGGCTCTCATATTCAGCCAAAGTTTTTTTAACATTTTTTGCACAGTCATAGTGTTTCTGAGAAACTATATTTGGAGATAGCATGTTGGAGGTAGATATCAGAGGATCCATCGCCGGATATAGTCTCTGGCTAGCTCTTTTTCGTGATAGGGCTATGGTGGATGAAAGGTGCGCAAAAATGTGTGTGGCAGACGGATCTGTAAAATCATCGGCGGGGACATAGACAGCCTGTATTGAAGTTACAGATGCCTCTTCACTACTGCCTATCCTCTCCTCAAGTTCAGCTATGTCGCTGGCTAACGTTGGCTGATAGCCAACATGGGAAGGTATTCTCCCTAGAAGCCCAGATATTTCATTACCCGCCTGAATAAATCTAAAAATATTATCTATGAGCAGCAGAACATTTTGCTTTTTTTCATCCCTAAAATACTCGGCAGCCGTGAGAGCCGAATAGGCGACCCTACATCTTACACCCGACGGCTCATTCATTTGGCCAAAAAACATCACAGTTTTATCCAGCACATTGGCTCTCTCCATTTCATGGTAGAGGTCATTACCTTCTCTGCTGCGTTCACCAACGCCACAGAATATGCTAACGCCATCGTAGTTCATAGCCATATTATTTATCATCTCCGCTATGAGTACGGTTTTACCTACGCCAGCTCCACCAAAGAGACCAGTTTTACCGCCATATTCTAGAGGAGCCAAAAGATCTATTATTTTTATTCCAGTATCATAGGTACGCTCTGATATGTTTTGATTAAGTACTCCTATAGATTTTCCATATATTTCTCTATCAACACCACCGTCGATATCACCTTTGCCATCTATGGGCTCAGAAAAAACATTGAGCATTCTACCCAGAAGGCCTTCTCCCACTTTAATTTTCAGTGGTCTGCCACTGTCAATGATTTGATCTCCACTGCTCAGACCCACGGTGGAACCTAGCGCTATCGCTCTTATCTCGTTATCTTTCAACTGTTCTGCTACCTCAAGGACAACATTGCCGCAGATTAGCTCTCCGTGGATTTTTGGAGTGATTTCATCAAATCTAGCTTCAATCACGCTTCCACTAATGCCGGTTACATATCCAACATTTTTATACCTAAAATCTTCTCCCATTTTTGAAAAAAAAGCCCTGTATATAATTATATTAGTCTATATTTAAAGTCAAATAGTTATGATAATTTTTTATCAGTCAACAATATTGTAGAATGGTAACCACAAACTCAATTTAGTGTTAATCCCAAATATATGCCAGCTGTAGCACTTGCAAATTATTTATTAAATTATAGCATAATTTTACTTATTATCATTAATAACTTTTCGATGAATATTATTTTTGTTGAGATACAAAAGGAGATCTATGAAAAATTTTAAACTGCTGATGGCAACCGGATTATCCATATTTTTCTCTGTGAAAAATTCTAGAGCAAATATTGAACCATATTTTACAATTGGTGGCGATTCTGCGTACATCAACATGAAAACAACAGGGCTTGTGTTGTATCATGATATAAGACCAAGTATTGGTTTTGGATGTAATATAAAAACTAATAGCCTTATCATATCTCCCAACATAAACATACTTAGAGACCTTAACGCCGACAGCAATTTCACAAAACTCCTTAGACTTGGTCTCTCTCCAGCAGAGATTAATTTTGGAGTCGGCATTGGCCTTGACTTTAATAAAGTAGCTCTGCTGTTTGAATATGGCAAAGCCTTTCATAACAATGAAACGAACGATCTAATACAATGGAAAAACTATAATTCCATATTTGGTGCCGAAATTAGACTTCAAATGGACAAGAATTTGAGTGTCGGTTTTTATACAAAAGTTACACTTCTAGAAATTGAGAAAGATAATTACTACTCTAACGGCATAGATGATTATACGTTATACCCCCAGCTAACTAAGTTTGTAAAGTATTTAGCGGAAAACTTAGTGGAAAATACTAAATATGTTGCAACGGGAATCAGAATCATTTTTAGCTTTTAATTCTCCCCGGAGAGGATTTTTATTTCTTAGCCGTCCTTGACGAGAACTAGAGTGGCACGATATCTGCCGTGGCTAGGTGATCTTACTATTTTCAAATACCAGTGAATCTGGTATTGAAAATAATTTATATTTCACGTATTATGTCCCCCATGGGTTTTAGGCAGCGTTGCCCGATATTGTTATATGTTTAAAAAAGTTTTAAATTGGAAATTAGAAGTTCCCCAGTGGGTGTATCTGTGTTTGTTCACACTACTTAATCTAATCCTCTACAGTAGGCCATTTCTCGTTTATTTTTTGCAGAAAAAGCCGGACACGGTGACGTCCTACAACTTTTACCTGATTGTCGCCCTGTTCTACCTGTTCTTTGCGATGCTGCTAAATTTGATTTTTTCGATTATCCTTCACAGGAAAAGTGTAAAAATACTTAGTATCATAATTTTGATCTGCAATTCTGCCTGTCTTTATTTTATGAATATCTTCAGAATTCAGATGGATGTCTACATGATCATGAATGTATTCGAAACAAATACACAGGAGGCAACAGATTTAATCAGTTCAGAGCTAATTCTATATATTCTTATGATGGGCATAGTACCATCACTGCTAGTAGCCGGAAAAGTTAAAATTAAATCCGATGTCAAAGATTTGCTAAATAATTTCAAACTTGGACTGGCTTCTCTGATTACCATGATTCTCATACTGATTCCAAGTCTATATTTTAAGAATTCCTTTAGATTCCTAAAGGCTGAGAACCGCTATACTCTAAATTACCTGTTGCCAGCTAATTACATCGGTAACTTGATACGTTTTACCTCAATAAAAATTAGAAGCAAAATATTCGTGAAAAAAATTATAAAAATAAGTGAAGATGCAAAAATTAAAGACATAGTTCATAAAAATGGCAATAAAAATCTGATTCTCATCGTTATTGGAGAATCAGCAAGGTCTCAGAACTTTTCTCTGAATGGCTATAGAAAAGACACTAACAAGCCACTCGATAAATTTAATGTAATCAGCTATAAAAATGTTTACTCCTGTGGTACATTTACTGTTCACAGTATTCCTTGCATATTTTCCCATATGGACAAAAAAAATTTTGATCTGTTGGAAAGCAGTAAGTACGAAAATATTATAGATATTTTCAAAAATCTTGGCTTCGACGTCAAATGGAGAAGCAATAACGGCGATTGTAAGGGAGTATGCAATAGAATTAAATTTCTTTCCACTAATGGACTAGATGGATTTGGTTTTGATGAATCTCTGATTGTTGCTTTGAACAAAGATCTGAAACAGTTGAAGGAACAAAATACTATAATAATTCTAAATCAAAGGGGAAGTCATGATCCACTTTATAAAAGATATCCTACTGAATTTGAGAGATATAAACCAGTTTGTAGAAAAGGTTTTAGCAACTGTTCAACTTTGGAATTGATTAACGCCTACGACAACACCATATACTACACTAGTCATAATTTGAGCAAAATGCTCAGCATACTTAGAGACAAAATGAAAGATTATAATACTATGCTGTTGTACGTCTCAGACCATGGCGATGGGCTAGGCGAAAATAATGTCTGGTCTCACGGCATGCCCTATGAACAGGCTGGAGAATATGTTACCAAAGTACCAATGCTGCTATGGTTTTCTGAAGGTTTCAGAGAGGAATTTCGCATCAACGAAGAATGTTTGAGAAGTGTTGTAGCGAAAAAATTATCCCATGATAACATATTTCATTCTCTGTTAGGTCTGTTCTGGATAGAAAGCAGCTATTACAATGAAAATCTGGATATATTTAAAAATTGCAGAAAACAGTGAATTTTCTAAATAGCCTTAGAAACATGCTTTTTATTGCCACTAGTAAAATTGCCAATTTTACTGTGGAAATTAGAATGGAAAGATACATTGCACTGTATAGCATAGCTAACATGCTGCTATTTGGCAAACCATTTTTTTCCTATCTATGGTTTCTGAGGCAAAATTTGGCCATCCTGTGTTATTTTTGTGTTTTTGCCTTTTTTTTCTCCAATCTACTATTTTCGGTTATTTTTGGCAGGAAAACGGTAAAATTTCTCAGCGTTGTCATTCTTCTAATTAACTCTGTTGCTCTCTATTTCATGGATAAATTTAAGGTGCAGCTAGATATTTCTATGCTAATAAATATCTTGGAAACAAATACTGGTGAGGTTAGAGAGCTGATAGATGTCGTTCTAGTACTCTACATCATATTTTTTGGCATTTTGCCATCATTACTAGTCGGCAACTATATCAACATCATATACTATGTGAATCCACCGGCCAAATTGAAATTTGTGGGCGTGAACGCTGCTGTAACTGCTCTGGTGATTCTTATCTGTGTGAAAGACGCAAGAATATATGAATTTTTGAAGAAAGACAATAGATATACTGTAAACTACTTTATTCCGCTAAACTATCTAGGAAACGGCCTGGCCGCCATTATTATGAAAATCAAAAATAATTTGCCACAGAAGATTATAGAAATTGATGTAGAACGGAAAGAAATTAAAACCAAAAAGAAGAGTTTGGTAGTTTTCATTCTAGGAGAATCAGCCCGATCACAGAATTTTTCGCTAAATGGCTATGGCAGGGATACTAATAAATTTTTGGAAAAATATAATGTCATCAGCTTCAAAAATGTTCAATCCTGCGGAGTTTCTACAGCGAATAGCGTTCCTTGCATATTTTCTCATCTGTCTAGATCAAATTTTTCTCTAGAGGAAGCCAGAAAATATGAAAATCTGCTAGATATTTTTAAAAAAATTGGCTATGAAGTTAGCTGGAGTAGCAATAACGGTGGCTGCAAAAAGGTTTGCAATAGAGTTGGCTATAGGAGCACCGTGGGAATCTCAAAATATAGACTAGATGAAGCTCTAACGACAAATTTTAAAAGAGAAATAAAACGTCTCAAAAATAAAAACAGTTTTGTAGTGCTAAACCAAATCGGCAGCCACGAAATGCACAGTAAAAGATATCCCAAAGAATTTGAAGAATTCAAACCAACCTGTAGAACTACGATAGATAAATGTAAATACAAGGAGAGACTGAATTCCTACGATAATACCATACTATACAGTAGCTATAACATTAGCCAAATACTGAAGATTTTAACTGAGGAACTCAGCAATGACTTTGACACTATGCTAGTCTATGTGTCAGACCATGGCGAGGGTTTAGGTGAAGATGGCATTTGGCTGCATGGCATGCCCTACGACAAAGCGAATGACTACGTAAAAAAAGTACCACTGCTGTTCTGGTTTTCCAATGGTTTCAAAGAAACGTACGGTCTCGATGAGCTATGCCTTAGAAACAAAATCGATAACAGACTATCGCACGATAATCTGTTCCACTCCCTGCTGGGTTTGTTTTTCCTAGAGAGTAGATACTACAACAAAGATCTAGATATATTTGCAAGTTGTAGGGTGCCCCACTATAGAACGCTTAAAAAATAACGTAGCGCCATCCAAAGAATAATGAGTCTTCTTTTGAAATACAGATCGAATATCACCAGAAAAGAGACTATGCAGAATGTATATATAGCCACTAGTGCTAACTCGTGCATCAGACTAAATTTTAACTTTTTTCCAACAATGAGTTCACCAAAAAATTTCTTTTTTTCAGGGGTTATAAATGAATCACTGAGGTCTTCGTAACTTTCAAATTTTCTTCTTTCGTCTCGGGTATGTCCATCCATGAATATGTCCATGCGAAAGTCTTTAAACAGTTTTACATACTCTCTACTAGGAGCGATTCCATCCTTCATATATTGTTCCCAACTCTTCGCGAATAATTCTTCCTGCTCAGTCGTAAAACCATGTATGAAGAATCTCTTATCTATGTATCTATTAATTCTGGTTTTATTGCCGACGATGGAACAAATGATTTTAAAATCTTCCAGCGCCTGTCTATTATCAAAAAGGGCAACCATTATGCCTATCAAGTATCTGAGGTAATGTCCAAATTCATGGATAAAGGTCGTACTAGTTATGTCCGTCTTCTGCAGACAGATAGTACCTTTACTACAATTAATCAATTTATTTCTAAAAATTTTAGATTTTCTGAAATAATAGTCTCGTACCTTACAAACACCGAAGGCGTAGCCATCTATCTCTGGATCTATTTTCAAATTCAGAGGTAGACATTTATACAGTTCTCGGGCTGTCAGGCCATATCTGCTTGCCAAATTTATATATATGGCTCTGACGAGCCTAAGATTATATTTGGTTTGCTTCCTACTGTAATGTTTTCTAAGAACCTTTTTAAATTTACGTTCTATTACATTCAAAAATCTATAGTTAAGAAAAGACATAGATTAAACGCATCTTCGTATAATTAATAGCTGTAGTTGGACTCATAGCTATTTCTAATGAGAGAATCAATCAGCCTGACTCCATAGCCCGTGGCACCATTTTCTACATAGAAACATTTATTTCTTTCCGTAAAAGCTGTACAAGCTAGATCTATGTGTGCCCATTTGCTGTGCCCAGCAATAAATCTCTGCAGAAATTGGGCTGTCACTATAGCACCTGCATATTTAACGCCAGAAATGTTTTTAACATCAGCAACGGTAGAATCCAACATTTTATCGTAGTTGTTCCCCACTTCTTCCAGAGGCATCCTCCATGAATACTCCCCCGTTGAATTTGAAGCTACTTTAATTTCTTCCGCCAAATCATCATTATTTGTAAATATTCCGGATTTAAATTGACCCAGAGCTATACCTATGGCTTCCGTTAAAGTTGCTAGATCTATTACCGTAGCTGGCCTATAGCTGGCAATGGTATAGTATAGAGTATCGGCTAACGCAAGTCTACCTTCAGCATCTGTATTTAGTATCTCTACACTTTGGCCTGACATACTTTTTACTATGTCTCCAGGCTTTGTAGCACTACCCGATGGCATATTCTCAACGAGACCGATAACCCCCAGAGCATTTACCTTTGCCTTTCTCTCGGCCAGTAATTTCATAGTTGCCACAACTACTGCCGATCCAGACATGTCACATTTCATATCATACATCGCTGTGGCCGACTTTAAAGAAATACCTCCACTGTCAAAGGTAACTCCTTTGCCTACGAAGGCAATGGGAAAATTTGTTTCTTTCAGACCTTTCCATTTTAGCACCACTAACTTAGATTCAACGGTGCTTCCCTTCCCCACAGATAGAATTAGGTTCATTCCAAGCTTTTCCATAGCTTTTTCTCCAAACACTTCGACTTCCAACCCATATTTTTCTAGATCTTTACAGATTTTGCTGTAGGAATCGGGGTTTACTACATTAGATGGTTCATTTATCAGGTCCCGGCAGAAGAATACGTTATCTCTGACTAAAGAAAAATCCCTGTAATTTTTTTCCATTTGCTCCACATCTTTGACAATTAATACCAGTTCCTCTGGAAATTCTTCCAGTTTTTTGATACTTTTTTCAACTATATATTTGTCGAATTTATAGTTAGATAGCTCCATACCTCTCAGCATGGCGAAAAGCTTTTCATCGTTGCCATCGCCTCCGTCAGCATAGGCACTTTCGACGCCGTTGAATTGTAGTGTCGCTCTTTCAAATTTAAGATTCTTTATATACCTCAGTAACTCCCAGCCTAACTGTTCTAATTTAACAGTGCCTGTATTTTTACCAACCCCCACGAATATTTTTATGTTCTCCCCAGCGGCCACAATTACCTTCTCATCGTAATTTGCACCAAAGGTAGGAGCATTTTTACTAAAAAAGTCTCTATTTTTTTCAAAGTATTCCTCACTGAAAATGGATATTAAAACACCTCTATTTTCGAATTTTGTTTTAAAAATTATTTTCATAAATCACCAATAACATTACAATACATTTAATAGACTAACACTGACATATTCAAAAGTAAACTCATGAATGTTAAAAATGACCTTGCTAACTATGGGATTACTTCCAAACAATATATTATGGTATGTTCAAAATTTCCAACGTAGCACGTCAAGTGATAATGATCAGTTTTGCGGCGAGATATTTTCGGATTTTTACCAATTTTTGGCCACCACACTGAGTTTAACTAACTATTTGGTATATTAAATTTCATAGCGCGCCAGTGAAATCTCGTTTCATAAAATTTTCCGAAATATGTTGCGATCTACGCAGCTTGCTAAATTCAATGGCTTTAACAGCAATAAATTTTTTGCATCTAAGGAAGTGTGAGTACAGTGGCAAAAGAGAATTTGAAAAAACATATTCAAACTGCCGGGACACTATCTAGAAAATGATCTGCGAAGCAACTGGGAGAAAAGTTTTAAATATGAAATTAGGAAATTAGGAAACTAGTCAAACCCCTAATAAATGGTTAAATTTTTTGAAAAATAGTGAGGAAATTCTATCTGCTAGAAACTATAGCCCACCACAGCACCGCCAGAAAAAGATCTATAGCCACTAGCACCCCTATAGCTGCCCCCCAGAGATAGAGACACACATTTTTTTAGCATAAAAAAATCAGGCCAGACACTGCATCGTCCATTTTGAACAGTTTTTTTCTAGATAAACTTCAGCCGTAACACTTTACTCATTCGACGATTTGTCTTTCTTTTTTCTCAGACAATTAACTATTTTGATTCACTGAGGTTCGGTGTCACATTAAGGATATTTTCAAAGGCACCTTTATCAAACATGATTTTATTCATTATAATACTCAGGGCATCACCTGTTGCGGGTTTTTTAAAATTGTTTTTAATAAAGATCGAGACATCAGGCATTCCGGAATTCTCAGTGAACTCTTCAAAATTTTTTTCGGTAACACCAAAATTTTCTGCAATTTTAAAGAAGAACGAACTGTAATCCTTTCTCAGATTCTCATTACTACTGAGGGCTTTCGTCATATTGCTAATAAAGTTGCTGTCGCTACTTAAAGTATTTAAAGTATTTTCAAATTTTTTTCTCTGTTGTTCCAGTGAGTTTGAATCATTTAGAGAGGACGCTCCTCCATTATCTGTACTATCTTTAGTAGATACACTTTTATCCTCTGGTTTGTCGTCGTCCTCATCCGAGGATTCATCAGATTCGTCCTCATCCGAGGATTCATCAGATTCGTCCTCATCAGAGGATTTATTATTTTCTAAACTTGCAGTATTTTTTGCAATATCTTGTAAAAAATCAATAATATTCTTGTTTTCTTCAAGTTTATTCACAATTCCTAAAGAATTAGAACCTCTAAAAAAATCAATTGTAAGATCAAGGGCTTCAAACATATCAATTGTACTAACTTCTTCATCTTCATCACCTTTGGCCTCCAAGCCACTAGCATAGACTCCGTTTCCCATCGTCTGAAGTGAAAGTAGTAATGTGGTCAGAGCCACAGCCATAAATCTTTTTAAATTAGTCAAAATCATAGTACCCCTTTTCATTATTAAATAATAAAAGTTAACAAAAACAACCACATTGTAATCTGATAAGATTATATTTCAAGAGATATGTCCATATTTGGGTTCTACCCAGTATTTCTGGCTATTAACAGTAAATATTTTCAATTTTATAAACAAAATCCTATAGAAAAGAATCAGAAAAAGTTTACCAGGAATAGGAGGAAAAATAACCATAGAAGAACAATAGCTCTAGACCCCATTGCTCTTTTGATTTCAAGATTCCAAAATAGTATTATTTACCCGTTGACAGAGGGAGGTGAACTCTGTTTAAAAAAGTCTCATGTGTTATGAACTTGTACATACATAGGATTAAAATTGACTTTTACTAAATTGAAATTAATATTTCCTCCTTGATGAGGGCTATGGTTTCATATTAAGGGAACGTTCCCCATCGTAGTTCTATTTAACATATCGACGTTCCTTGGTGTGTTCTTAATGAACACGGAGTCGGTAGGTGTTTAACCAGAGGAGAGGAAATGGAATCCAGTGAAGAGATTGTAGTCGCCAACGGCGGAGTGGAACCTGAGGCAGAAATAGAGGGAGAGATCAAAGTGGCGGAAGTGGTGGCAGAGAAGAAGCAGCTGCTGACAATAAAGGAAATGTTGGAGGCCGGAGTTCATTTTGGCCACAGAACTATGCGTTGGAATTCTAAAATGGCGCCCTATATCTATGGCGTTAGAAACAAAATCCATATAATTGATCTTACCCAGACGATCATATTGATCAGCGAATCTATGAGAATTCTGAGAGAAATTGTAAAGAGACGGGGTAAGGTGTTGTTCGTCTGTACTAAAAAACAGGGGGCGGAAACTGTCAGAAAGTTGGCGGAGGATAATGGTCAATTTCACGTGACCCATAAGTGGCTCGGTGGTATGCTGACAAATTGGAAAACAGTTTCCCAGTCAATAAAAAAGATTAAATCTATAGAAAATCAACTGGCTGATGACAATAACAAATTATTGAAAAAGGAACAGGTGGTCCTCGGTAAGCTGTTGGAGAAATTGAATGGTAATCTAGGGGGAATAAGGACGATGGGTACGCTGCCGAATTTACTGTTCGTTATCGATACCGTTAAAGAATCTCTGGCGATAAATGAGGCTAGATCTCTTGGAATCCCAATCATGGCTATAGTTGATACAAATTCTAATCCGAACGTTGTTGACTATTCAATTCCTGGCAATGATGATTCCATAAAGGCTATAGAACTATACTGTAGAGTGATTAATGACACTCTGGGAGGCATTAGGGATCTAAAGACAAAGCCCGGGCTGCCAATAGCAAAATTTATGGCTGACGGCGATGGGAGTAGAAATAACAGAAGATTTGGAGACAAAAGGC
>JAITAR010000028.1 GCA_031284025.1 Rickettsiales bacterium
TTGACTATGGCTCTAGATCTAGCCAATTTCAGACCATTCATATCCCTTGGCACCAGCTATCTACTGTCCTACTCCAATCCAGAGATCTCTGCCAGCCTCACAGAATACTCCAGCTCTGGCAAATTGAAAAGTAGAGGTACGGAGGTGGGCAAACTGTCTGGCTCTGTGGCTCTGGGCTGCAGCTATCAGTTGGCTAAAAATGTGTCAGTTTCTTTGGGTGGCAGCTATCGAGGTGCTAGTGGCTATAGATCTTTCTCTGTTGGTGCCACAGCCAACTATAGTTTCTAGTGTTCAAGTTTATAGGTCCTGTATAGGTCCAAACACGGTGAGTTGACTTTTTATATTTCATATTGTAGACTGGGGTAGTCATTTTTAAAGAATGGTGGATTATGAGTGATATTTTTGATAGAGTAAAAAAGATTGTCGTTAAGAATTTGAAAGTTGAAGAGTCAAAGATCAAGGAGGACAGTAGCTTTGTGGAGGATCTTGGCGCCGATAGTCTAGATCAGGTAGAGCTGGTTATGGACTTTGAGGAAGAGTTTGGTATTGAGATTCCTGATAATATCGCGGAAAAAATAACAACTATCAGGAAAGCCGTTGAGTATATAGAGCAGAACGGTTAGTAATATTAGGCGTTTCTAAACTTTCAAGCACGATTTTGTGTAGTTTTTGTAATCAATCTATTGCATTTATTTAATGGAGAGGAGAGTAGTAGTTACAGGGGTTGGTGCGTTGACTCCGGTTGGACTAAATTGTTCAGAGACGTGGGATAGCATAGTCAACTCGAGGAGCGGGATAAGAAGAATCAGCAAAATAGAAAACATAGGAGAACAGCCTGATAGTGTTAGCAAAGTAGCTGGAGAGATTGTCGTAGACGAAAATAGGCCGGGGGCTTTTAATCCGGACTACCTTTTCTCCGATAAGAAAGATGTGAATAAAACTGATGAGTTCATATGGTACGGCTTAGCGGCTGCCAGGGAAGCTATTGTCGATGCAGGGCTGGAAAGTGAAAGAGCTGACGACGAGCTGGGTAGAATTGGCGTAATTATGGGTTCCGGTGTTGGTGGTCTGAAACGAATACAGAACATCGGCATCGATTCTCACAGAAGAGGAATAAAGAAAATTAGTCCATTTTACGTTCCGCAGATTCTCATCAATATGACAGCTGGTCACATATCCATAATGTATGGTTTTAGAGGACCAAGTTTGGCTCTGTCGACCGCCTGCTCCACTGGTACCCATGCGATAGGTGAGGCTATGCTAATGATTAAAAGGGGAGATGCGGATGTTATGATTGCCGGGAGTAGTGAAGCTCCCATATGTGCTCTGGGTGTTGGAGGATTCTCATCCATGCATGCACTGTCGACTAAATTTAATGATGAGCCAGAAAAAGCCTCCAGACCGTGGGATAGGGATAGAGATGGCTTTGTCATGGCAGAAGGCGCTGCTGTGGTGGTTTTGGAGGAATACGGGCATGCAAAGAAAAGAAATGCAAGGATATATTGCGAAGCCGTTGGCTATGGAGCAAGCAGCGACGCCTATCATATAACCTCTCCCGATCCAAAGGGCAGAGGTGCAAAGAAAGCTATGGAGATAGCTTTGGAAAAAGCTGGTTTAAATCCTGAGGATATAGATTATATCAATGCCCATGGCACATCTACCGTAATTGGCGATAGCATCGAGTTTGCTGCCGTTAGGGACGTTTTCTATAGTTCAAGTGATAGAGTTCTGATGTCATCAACCAAATCATCGATAGGGCACATGTTGGGTGCTGCAGGTTCGGTGGAAGCCGTTTTTCTGGTAAAAGCGATTGAGAGCGGAATAGCACCTCCAACACTTAACTTGGATAATTTGGATGAAAATTGCCATGGCATAGATCTAGTCCCTAAAGTAGCTCGAGAAAAGAAGATTATTTGCGCACTCTCTAATTCGTTCGGCTTTGGTGGTACAAATGCTACCATCATTATGAAAAAGATTTAATAGTCAGCCGCTATAGCTCAGCTGGTAGAGCAACACATTGGTAATGTGTAGGTCGCGGGTTCAATTCCCGCTAACGGCACCACCATCAGGGGATTTTAAGAATTTAAACTATTTGATTTCACCCGAAAACCGCTTCCGATGATCTATAAAGTCTAATTGGTGCCGCAGCACTGCTTATATTTTTTCCCGGAGCCGCAGGGACAAGGATTATTTCTACCAACTCTACCCCAGGTTGATCTATTGTTAGGATCGATTTTCGACGTGGTCCTTGAGACTACCGTCTCTTGTTTGCCAACATCTTCTATTAGGCCGGCCTTCTGTTTCTGTATCAGATCCATGCCATCAACCAATCTCTGCTCAATTTCCTGTAAATTGCTTTCATCTCTGTGTAGCTTTAGCCTTCCACTAGTCTCGTCTTCCATAGATATCTTAACTTTCGCTAATATTGATATGGTTTCCTCATCAACGTTGCCCATTAGAGCCTCAAACAGATCGTAGGCTTCTCTTTTGAATTCCAACAGTGGATCCTTTTGACCGTAGGCTCTCAGACCTATACTCTGCCTAATCTTATCTAGATTATATAAATGATCTTTCCACAGCCTATCTATCGTTAGCAAAAATATATCCTTTTGCATGGTTTCTATAGCAGCACTGCCGTAGGTCTCGACTTTACCGGCAAACAATTTTTTCACATCATTTCCAAGCAAATTCAACACTTTTTCTGGGCTAATCCTTGGATCACCCTTCATATAGTCGTCAAGAGCAAAATTTATTCCATAGATACGCATTACCTCTCCCTTCAGGCCATCCACGTCGTAATCCGTCGTCTGGACATTCTTTGGAATAAATGAGCTAACCAATTCATTGTTTTTCTTATCTATTATGTAACTTATCTCATCGGAGATTGATTCGGAGAACATTATGTCTCGCCTCAGTTCAAAAATGACTCTTCTCTGCGTGTTTACAACGTCATCGTATTTCAGCACATTTTTTCGTGTTTCGTAGTGCATGTTTTCAACTTTCTTCTGGGCTTTCTCCAATGACCTACTTATCCAAGGATGAAATATGGCTTCGTCATCTTTCAGACCAAGTTTGTTAAGAATTCCAGTTAACTTGTCGGATCCAAATATTCTCATAAGATCATCATCCAAAGACAGAAAAAATTTCGATATACCTATGTCCCCCTGCCTACCCGATCTACCACGCAGCTGATTATCTATCCTTCTACTCTCATGTCTCTCGGTGCCAAGTATGTAAAGTCCACCCGAATCAATGACTACCTGTTTATTCATTTTATTTTCTTCCAAAAGTTCACTAATTGCTAATTTTTTCTGTTCCGCAGTCATATCTTCGCTAGTTTCTATGTCGTGAATTTCAAAATCCTCGGAGCCACCAAGTTTAATGTCGGTTCCTCTACCAGCCATATTCGTGGCTATGGTGACCATTGACGGTTTGCCAGCCTGGGCTATTATATACGCTTCCTTTTCATGATACTTTGCGTTAAGTACATTATGTGGAATTTTACTATCTTTGAGTAACTTAGATAATCTTTCCGATTTCTCTATGCTGACAGTCCCAGCCAAAACCGGCTGTTTTCTGCTATAGCAATCTTTTATTTGCTCTACTATTGCTGCATACTTAGCCTTTTCGTTTTTATAGATTACATCATCCTCATCCCTTCTGTTTACCGGTACATTCGTTGGTATTTCAATAGTTTTTAGATTGTATATGTAGTCAAATTCCGTAGCCTCGGTGACAGCTGTTCCAGTCATGCCAGCCAGCTTAGGATACATTCGAAAATAATTCTGATAGGTGATGCTTGCCAAAGTTTGATTTTCGTTGCGAATCTTAACTCCCTCTTTAGCTTCTAGAGCCTGATGAAGACCATCGGAAAATCTTCTATTTTCCATTATTCTACCGGTAAATTCGTCAACCAGAAGAACCTGGCCATCCTTTACCATATAGTCCACATCATTTTTAAAAAGCCTGTGAGCCTTCATTGCCTGATTCAGGTGATGCACCACATTTACGTACTTTATATCGTAGAGATTGTCACCTGGCGCGATAATGCCGCTATCTTGCAGTACTTTTTCAACGTACTCGGTACCATCTTCGGTTAAAACCACGGTTCTCTCTTTTTCATCAATTATAAAGAAAGAGCTGTCAATGTCTCTAACGACACTATCTATTTTTAGATATAATTCCGAATTATCATCTGTAGAGCCAGATATTATAAGAGGAGTTCTAGCTTCATCTATTAAAATGGAATCAACTTCATCAACGATGGCAAAATTAAAATCCCTCTGGCATAGCTCATTTTTATTTATTTTCATATTGTCTCTCAGGTGGTCGAAGCCAAATTCACTGTTGGTTCCATAGGTTATATCGCAGCCATATGCTTCCCTGCGCCGTTTATCTGTCATATTTTGTAATATACAGCCAACGTTTAAACCTAGAAAACTGTACACCTGCCCCATCCACTCTGAGTCACGCTTCGCCAGATAATCATTGACGGTAACTATGTGAACTCCCTTTTCTTCCAGAGAATTCAGATAGGCAGAAAAAACTGCAACAAAGGTTTTGCCTTCCCCTGTCTTCATCTCCGCTATTTTACCCTGATGCAGAACTATCGCACCCATTAGTTGGACATCAAAGGCTCTGAGACCAAGGGTTCTTTTCCCGGCTTCCCGAACGATGGCAAATGCCCGTGGCAGTATCGTATCCAGCGATTCCCCCTCTTTCAAAAGGGATTTAAGCACCGTAGTCTGTTGCCCTAGCTCTTGGTCACTAAAATTTGAATAGTGTTCCTCCAAACTGTTAATTTCTCTAACGGTCCCCGTCAACTTCTTTATTTCCCTCTCACTACCTGATCCAAACAACTTCAGCCTTATATTTTTAAACATCGTATCAATCTAAAAGAATTATGCTGTGTTGGATAATATAATTTATAAAAAGATTTTTCAACAAATTAGTTTTAAATTAAAGTGAAATAACAACTAAAGGCCACAAACACATAAAAAAACACTCCATCATAAGCACTTTTCTATAGAGGATGAAGCGAGTTTGTCGAGTAACAATAGAATTTTTTTCCAAAAATAATGCGTTGGAATTTTAAATAGATATATTTATAATTTTAGATAGCCTAAGAATGTTTGATTTTTGCTACAGTGATAGACATTGAAATTGCAAGGAGTATAAAAAAACGCAGAATTGTCGACATTGCCAGAGATATAGGTTTGTCCGAAGATGATTTGGAATTATACGGAAACTTTAGGGCAAAAATTTCTCAGGCCGCCATTAGCAGAATTAGAGCTATGGATAGCAGTGAAGGAAAACTCATTCTTGTCACGGCGCTAAACCCAACTCCTCTGGGAGAGGGTAAAACTACGTTGACAATAGGTCTGGGCCAAGGCTTTGGCAAACTCGGCAAAAAAGTTATCCTAACTCTGCGGGAACCATCGCTAGGTCCATGCTTTGGCATAAAGGGCGGTGCTACGGGGGGTGGCTACTCGCAGATGGTGCCAATGGAAGATATAAATTTACATTTTAACGGTGACATACATGCGGTGACGACTGCCCATAATCTTGTAGCAGCGCTGATAGATAATCATATAAATTTTGGCAATAGACTAAACATAGAAATGGTCAGCTGGAAGCGCGTCATGGACCTAAATGATAGAGCTCTAAGAAGTATAATAGTGGGCGTCGGCGAGAATGGTGGAGTCATTCGAGAGGATGGGTTTATGATTACCGTCGCATCGGAGATTATGGCTCTGCTGTGCCTATCAAGAGATATTTTAGATCTGAAGGATAGACTAGGCAGAGTGATCATTGGCTATGACACGTCCGGCGAAGCTGTTACTCTAGGTCAACTGGGAGTCGTTGGAAGTGTAGCTGCCCTACTGAAGGATGCTATAAAGCCAAATCTTGTGCAGACTCTAGAGGGAATACCTGTAATTGTGCATGGGGGGCCATTTGCAAACATTGCCCACGGCTGCAGTAGTATAATAGCTACGGAGATAGCATTGAAGTTGGCCGACTATGTCGTTACAGAGGCTGGCTTTGGAGCAGATTTGGGTGCGGAGAAATTTTTCGACATAAAATGCAGAATAGCTGGATTGACACCAGCTGCAGTAGTTTTAGTGGCTAGCTGCAGAGCACTAAAGTACAATGGCGGCGTGGCTAAACAAGATCTTACCCAAGAAAACAGAGAAGCACTGAAAGTTGGTACATTGAATCTCGTGAGACACATCGAAAATTTGAAAAAATACAAAATTCCGATTGTAGTAGCTTTAAATAGGTTCAATTTTGATACTGCGGAGGAAATCGGAATTGTCAAAGATCTCTGTAAGAATTTGGCGGTAGAATTTTCTGTCTGCGAAGCCTGGGCCAAAGGAGGAAATGGTGCCATCGATCTAGCAGCCAAAGTTATTGGTGTCATAGAACATGGTGAGAATAATTTCACATTTCTCTACGGATTAGATTTGCCACTAGTAGATAAGATTAAAATAATAGCCAAAGAGATATATAGGGCAAAAGAGGTGCTGTTTTCTGCTAAAGCCCTCAAAAAATTGAAACAATACACAAAAAATGGTTTCGGCGGATTTTCCGTGTGTATGGCGAAAACCCAATACTCATTCAGTGATAATCCGGATATGTTGGGAACTCCGGAAAATTTTACCTTCACCGTTAACGATATAACCATCTCCGCTGGAGCCGGGTTTGTAGTGCCTATGGCCGGTGACATCATGACTATGCCTGGGCTACCAAAGGTGCCAAATGCCAATAGCATAGACATAGATGAAAATGGAGAAATAGTAGGACTACTATAAAACTTGATTATCCGTGAAAATTAGGAGGAAGAGTATTTTGATAGGTAAATTTTGTTGTCTACTGATTGCTGCCAGCTTCCTGAGTCTGCCGGTAGAGAATTGTTCGGCTACTAGTAACTTTCAGATACAGGGTATCGCATATCTGAATAGTATGGTTGAATATGACATAGATGCTAGCTTCGTTCAAGAATTTGTCTATGTGAGCGTCAACATGGACATCAGGCGTGTTACAATCAACAATAAATTCTTTCAGAGCAATTTTATAGAAAAGATAGCAAACAGAAAAAGGCCAATGGAACTTAAGAATAAGGATCAATATCTCTACGATTTACGTCTGAGATATAAACTGTACGAAAATGCTCCGGTCAAATTCCTGGCCAGCTTTAGCTATGGAGGCGTTCTCACGGCCGATAAAGTTCTAGCATTTAGTGACTACAGTAATATATTTCCATCGGTAAATTTTGGCTTGGCCTGCGGTCTAAGCTATAGAGGGATGGAATTTTTAGTGAGCGGTAGCTATGCGACGATGGAAAACACATTTAAAGACCGGGTGCACTTCTCTGTAGAAAATTACTACAGCCTAGGAAAAAATACCACAGCCATATTTGTATATAGCTACGGGTTCGACGTAGAAAAAACGCACTACAGTGAACTCAAGGTACCTTACGAAAAACCAGATAGCAGCTTGATAAATATGGAATACGACAATGTCATATATCGCGTTCCTAGGGCAATACTTCTCGATAAAAGTCATAGAGTAGAATTCTACAATATATTCAAAATTGATAGAAATAATCGCGTAAAATTTGGACTTAGATATTCACTGTCCAAAAATTGGGTGAGTGACTACGCTATAGTTCTTGGTATCCTATTTTAGACACTTCCA
>JAITAR010000042.1 GCA_031284025.1 Rickettsiales bacterium
TAATTTATTAATTTTTCATTGAATTACTGAATTTTAATGAACATGTTTTCTATTAGAATAGTCAATACACAATTTATAAAAATGCAAATAGAGAAAACCCAGCAAAAACTAGGTCCTCAGCCATTCGACTGCAAATTGCGAATTTTTCAAAAATTTTATGTTATTCTAAAAACTTTATTGACCTTTAAAAAATTCGCTGTAGCCTGCCGCCTGGGTTTTAGGTTGTTCCACAATAGCTCAGCGGTAGAGCAATCGGCTGTTAACCGGTTGGTCGTAGGTTCGAATCCTACTTGTGGAGCCATTCAACCCGTTGGATGGTTTTTGGCAGTACCGGTGGCTGAGCGCGGCCGACGAAGGCTACTATAGCGAAAATTTTCCCAACAGTTCTTTAAGACCACGAAAGTCCAAATGTTTTTCACAGTGGGATCCTATTTTTAACTCCTTGGGAATCAGGTAGTCCCATTTTTCCGGGGCTAGTACCTTGTCATGGGAAAATTTTTTTTCACTTTTTACAGCCGCGTCATAGTATTTGTCAACTATGCTGTAGAAATCTTGTTCTGTCATGTTAGCTATATCTTTAAGGTGACGTAGCAAATTGTCCCGGTCGCTGTTAACCTCAACGTAGCAACCCATGTTGTAGGCTCCAATCTTTCTACTGGTTAGGATAAAAGCTAAAGTTTCATTTTTAAGGTCGCCGGCCCAGGTCATAATCATACTTTCATTTCCCACAGCTACCACCTGTTTATTTTCTAGCTCCGTTTTCAAAGCAAACTCTCTAGCATCAGCAAAAAATTGTCTGGCCTTCTCGTCCAAAAATAGAATCTCATCACAGCCAAATAAAAGTTTCCTCATTTCTGCTCTGATTTCATCGTCAATGGGTGGACCTTTACAGTGACCCATGTAGGGTTTGCCCCCATGTGCCGGCCTTACGTAAATTATAAGCTTGTCCACATCTACGTCTATGACGTGCCATTTTTTACCAGCGAATATTATGTAACTATCCTGCGATGGTGGCGGGTTCATGCTGGATACCCCAAGTGACTGTGATCCAAAAATAATTCTATATTCTTTCGGAGTACAAAAGGCTGCATAGAAATCCTTTGAATTTACAACATTTTCTCCCTTCGGAGTGAGAAAAATTTCGTTTGAATTTTCTACCATGTAGATGATTTCGTGTAATTTCAGGGATTTTAATATCGATAGAAAATCCTCTTCGCCTATGTAGGGAAATGCGCCATTTGTCACAAGGATTTTCCATAGATTGTTAATTTTTAGGCCTCCACATTGAACTATGGACGAAAGGATTTGCTGCACAAAAGTTGAATAGTGGTGATAGTTGGGATTCGGAGTCTCCACCCAGTTGCGAAGCATAAGATTTATCATGGCTATGTGTGTTAAAGTGCTCTGTGCTATGTCATTGTAGAGTTGTCTATCTCTACTGTCATTTGCCAATTCAAAGCTATAGGCCCGAAGAATAGCTGGCTCTGAAAATTTTCGTCCAGAGCGACCCAGCCGCTGTCTGAGGCTGGCAACGGATAGTGGATGGTCAATCTGGGCTATTGATTTGACCGACCCCAGGTCGATGCCAAGTTCTAGTGTAGTTGTAGCCACAACGGTTATATGGGAAGTTTCAGATTTTATTTTTATCTCCGCCTCCTCTCGTATTCCCTTTGCCAGAGAACCATGGTGCGGATAGAAGTGATTCGGCAAATTTTTACGCTCGCATAGATCAGATAAACCTGAACTTAGCAGCTCTACCATTTCAATGCTATCCGGATAAACGATGTTATTGCTGTCATATAGCTTTTCGAATAGCATCGGAATAACCCTACAGGCCATGTCATTGATCTCTGTAGTTGCCGGCTGAATCAGGCTAAGAGAAATTTTTAACTTCTTTCCTAGGTTTTCTCCCACTATTACTTTTACCTCTTCGGGATTGCTGTGACGTAGATAAACTTTTGCTACGGCTGTATTTCCGAGGGTAGCTGAGAGTCCCACTCGCGGCACCGAGCCTTTCCTAAGGATCGATATTCTGTCCATTAGAGATTGCAACTGCTTTCCTCTTTCCGAGCCTATGAAAGAGTGTAATTCATCAACAACTATGTATTTCAGATCTCCAAGCAGATACTGTATGGTATCTCCTCTGTTCACAAAAAGAGATTCTAGTGATTCTGGCGTTATTATCACAATACCTCTAGCATTACGTCCAACATTTTGTTTTTTTGACGTTGAAACATCCCCATGCCATGGAATGACCTGTATTCCTAGTGGCTCACAGAGATTGTATAGCCTGTTATGCTGGTCATTGATGAGAGTTTTCAGAGGGCTAACATATAGAACAAGACTGTCGGCATTATCAAGTATATACGATATAATAGGAAGAAATGCCGCTTCAGTTTTTCCACCGGCCGTAGCGGCTGAAATAATCAGATCTGGACCAGGTTTCAGAAGAATTGGAATTGCTTCCTCCTGGATAGCTCTAAGGCTTTTCCAACCCTGACGCCAAATCCATTTTTGAATATCACGGTGCAGCAATCTATGGTTATTAGAGAACGAAGTTTGCAAATTCATCACTGTCACCGTCCTGTTTTATTACAACGTCATCACCTCCGTCTCTTCTAAAATTCAGATCGCCCGTGTCTAACACGTTTTCCCAGTTTTCATTGGGATTTTGTTCCAAAATAGACAGAAAATTTATAAATGATACAATAGTTGTTCGTGGAGTTCGAAAATAGTCATTTCCCAGACGACTTG
Source organism: Rickettsiales bacterium (assembly GCA_031284025.1). Lineage (GTDB taxonomy): Bacteria > Pseudomonadota > Alphaproteobacteria > Rickettsiales > UBA1997 > CALXRO01. The sequence goes on from JAITAR010000042.1 coordinate 2,755, forward strand.
ATGAAAGTTTCATAAACGCTGACAGCGCCTCATCGGGAACTATGTATTTTTCTGGATCCCCAAAGGCATAGACGTGACGAATGTTTTTTATCAACACGTAGAACTCCTCTGGTGTTAGATTTTTCAACCTTATCACTGGACCAGAAAAATCAACGGTGTCGCCGTGAACATATGGATTTTCGGCCAATCTTGACTGTAGTGCCTCGTAGCTGTAAAGTCCACGTCTCGTGTCCGTCAGAAATTCTGGGGTACCGGCCAGTAAAAATCCTATCTCCTGGACATTGCCCTGCAGCACATCATTGAGAATGCGAAGAATTTGTTCGTAGTTCCCATTTCTTGCAACGGTGTTGTGAAGTTTATACAAATTTACCATTTCATCCAAAAACACGTACAGTCCAGAATAGCCAGCTATGCTGACAAACTTTGACATTAGCTTAAGTTGGTCATAGATATTGTCGTCGTTGACAATGCTTCTTACACCCAGTAGCTGATTAGCCTCAGTCTTTGTACTAAATTCTCCCCTTAGCCATCTTACAGCGTTTTGCTTCAGACTGTCATTTCCAGATTCATAACCCCGATAGTATGCTTTTAGAACCGTAGTAAAATCATAGCCATTTAGCATCTCCTCCAGCGGCAGTAATTTTTCCCGTATAATTCTGTCCGTTGCTCTAGTACGCTGTTTGGCCTCATCCATAGCCGACGCTATAAATTTTTCCACGACGGACATCATTGCTTCACCATCGGCCTTAGTTTTTGTGGCCATATTTTTCATTAGTTCACCGAAGAGAGACCGCGCCTGGCCACTTGAACCCAATAGACGTCTCGTCGGATTAAGATCGGCACTAACGGTCACAAGTTTTTTCTCAAGCGCAATGTTTTTAACTAAATTAATGAAAAAAGATTTGCCTGATCCATAGTCACCTATCACCAGTCGAAAAGAAGTTCCTCCAGAGGCAATTGCTTCTATAGTTTTCTCCATAGCCTCAATCTCTTTTCTGCGACCCACCTGGATTAGGTGTTGGCCATAGCGCGGAACTACACCGGCTCTCAGCGATTGGACTAGAGCTTCTCGCTCCCTTGGCTTTATTATAGAATTCAATTGTTCATTTCTTTAATCAACTCCGGATTAACATACACCATATTATCAAAAATTTCAACAAAAGTTTCGCTGAATTTACCGTTTATTTCCTCCAGGGCGCCATCAAGCATGATTTGTCTATCTCTAGCAAAAATTTCCAATTCTTTCAAAGTCCATTCTTCTTGTCCCATAAGGTGATCTAGAAGGATGGTTGCCCCTCTAGATAATTTTAGCTCAGCCATTGAACCATCGGTGGGAGTCACGGCGGATTCTTCTTTGAAAATTTCCTGTGTTAAAATATCTTGAATCAATTCAGTTTCCTCCTCCAACTCTCTGATTTTTTTCTGATCCAGCTGATGTGTTGCAACAACTGAGCAGTGGCTGGCAGCTGAGTTTTTTCTAATTGGGATTATGTTCTCACTTTGACGGCGTTTTTGCATTTTGATATCGTTTATATAGGCAATGTTGTTATGGTCTAGTAATTCTACCGCTAGCTGCAGCATATTTTTGCTATGTGTACCTACAGCCAACATTTTCATAATTTCTGATAAAAAATAGCGTCCTCGGCCTCTATTAAGTTTTTCCAGCAGCGGGGCAAATTTTTGTTTTCTCAGCGGTTCGGGAAGGTACAGCCATGTTCCTTCGGGACTAGTAGATTTTCTCGTCACTGCCCTACTGTACGGTTCAATGGCGCTAGTTACCTCATTAACGATCTGCTGCAGTTCATTTAGATAGGAGTAGTAATACTTTATGTCTACAACGCCGGTGATTTCAGTTTCACTGACATTTATATTCGATGATGCTGAAACATAATTTAATTTAAGCTCCGTATTCGCTTTGACCTTCACAATAATTCCATCCCCATATTTTTCTCTGTACCTATACCTAAATAACTCGTTAAACTCCGTTTCACAGTGTCTAGCCGATGTTTTAAATAAAGTAGCATAATCTCCAGGATTTTTTAGCCACGCTAGGACCATAGTAGCCGGCAGAGGCTTTCTTTGGCATATCAAATTGCCAAGAGCTAGTCCCAAATCTACAGGAGTTTCATAGATTTCAGAAGAAAAATAGCTGTATTTTTCGAATTTCGACACGTCAATTTCTTCCTTTAGCGCTATATTAGTTTCTATGTAATTTAGAAATCGACCGGAATACATTCGAAAAGAATCATTATGATCATAGATTTTTATGAGTCTTTCGATCTCATCTTTAATTTGTCCTATTTCTACCTCTGAGCCATCATTTCCCACTATTTCAAAATATCTTTGCTCCAAACCATAGAAAAATAGAAAAACATAGCCAATGTCGATCGTCGATTCACTTCTATCACTTGCCAGCCACATTAGATATGCTCCCCGCTGCTCTCTATTTGTTCCCTTGGAATAGGATGGCCAGTAGTCTAATTTCTTTGGCCCGATGTTTCCAGCAGTATAGGTAATTGGAAGAATTGTTGAAATGACGCAGCGTAAATTTGACGTTCCCGCTTTCGTATAGATCATACCATAGGCTATCCTTATACCCTGTATCTCCACCACCGTGCCCTTTGGATGCCATGTAGTCGCGTAACTAATTTCCAAAATACTAGTTACCTCATTGACCATTTCCTGCAAGAATACCAGACAATAGTTGTAGTGGCGAATATTCACAGTGCCAACAATCTTTTTTAGGAAACATTTACTATGGGATGATTCCAGTCTATAGTGTGCATATAATTCTGTTCCAGGTTTTCTATCTACAACTATTCCTTCACCATACCTGACAGAGTATTTCTTCATAAATAATTCATCAAATTTTTCCTCATAGCGTCGCACTATCGCTTCAAATTGTATGCGGTATCTTCTAGAATTCTTAAGCCATTTCAGAGCTAGCATAGCTGGAATTGGTCTATGGCTATCTACAATTTTACCTAGAAGAATTTCCAAAGCAAAGGGAGCCTCCCCTTCATTGACAAAAAGTCTATCGATGCGCTGTAAAATATTGTCATCTTCATCTTGGGGAATGTAGTTCAAATTTTCACTGGATGAATGACAGTATTTCTCAAATTCTTCATCGGTAACGGAAAAACCGCTAGAATCACAAATTTTATCGAATATCAGAAGTTTTTCAGCACACTCACAAAAAGAATCATTATATTTGTACGCCAGAGAAAGCCTCCTAACCTCATCCATGAGCTGTTTTCTCTCCTCTTCGACTCCTTCGTCTGTTTCTACCTCGAAGTAGCGCCATTCCAGTCCGTAGAAGAACAGAAATACATACTCTATGTGGATATCACTAACATTTCTATCTCCAGAAAGCCACGTCAAATAGACCCTTCGCTGATCTCTATTGAGTATGCTGTAAGTCGACTGGCGAGTAGGTTTTTTTGGTTCATCACCCTTCCCAAAGGACGCTACCGCTAACCCCGTTGAAATTACATATGTCGCATCCGTTGGCTCGGCACTCGTGTAGATCATCCCAGGTATTTTAAAACCGGCCAATTTTACTACAGTATCTTTAGGATGCCAAATTACTAGTCCACTAATTTTAGTCTCAGTCCTATTATAAAATATAGGCTCACCAGTTTGCAGAAATAGCTATAAAATACAAACATTTTTTACGACCATGGAAAAACATAGCACGTAATTTATCTAGGCAAGTTTGGATTCAGACAAAAATTCTTTTATTTTTATCAAATCACTCCAAGAATCTTTTTTCTTTTCTCCATGTCTCAGAAGGAGTAGGGGACTGTAGGTACCTGTAGTCTTTATTTTTGACCGTAGATAGCAATTATCGTAGTCCAAAATCCTACCTCTTAAATTAGCTAGAGTTTTATTTTTTTCAAAGAGAGTGGTTACACCATAACTTCCATTGAAAATTATAAATTTTGGCTCCAAAAGACCTATCATTTTTTCAACGAAGGGTTTGCATATGTCCAACTCTTCAACTATCGGTGCCCTATTACCCGGGAGACGCCAGAAGAAAGTATTCAAAAAACACAGAGCACCAAAATCTACGTCTATAGACTGCAGCATTTTTCTAAAAAGATCCCCACTTTTACCGGCGAATATTGTACCAGCCACATCGTCATCATCGTCAGGAAAATCGTTTATTACTATAATCTTTGAGTTTACATTTCCTCCCATAACTATAGTATTTGTGGCCATCTTTCTAAAATTGTCGTAGAGCTCAAGAGTATATATTGTATTTAGCAGCTGATCTACACTATTACTCTGATCAGCTATTTCTCTAACTTGGGCATTGTTACCAGAAATTGAATTTTTTATGTCCCTCTGTTGCCTTGCCAGAGCAGCGATTGTATCACCCAGTCCAACTCCAATCGATTTCTGATATTTATTTTGTAGACCAACAAAACCACCGCTGTCTATACTTTCATCAAAAAACTCGTTGACACCATTAGCTCTGAACCACTCCAGTAAAATAACTAAATCTTCTTGCATAAAATCTAAAATATTTCGGTTGCCATTCCCCTATCTTAACGATAGCCGTCCTAGGCTAGGAAATATACTATCCTAAGTCAAGCTGTAGACTATAATCCGGGATTGTCCTGAATCTCTTTACATTGGTGGCGAAATTTTCAATTTTGTGCATACAAATTCTGTAAAAAGAGACCCGAAAAAGTTTCCTAGTAACAGAGCGAAAAATCTGGAAAATCCTGTAACAGATTAAAAACTAGGAAGCGATCCCTATTTCACGGAGAAGCAGATGAAGAGAGGAAAAATCTAGACGCTAGAAACTATAGCCCACCACAGCACCAACAGAAAATGATCTATAGCCGCTAGTACCTCGATAGCTGCCACCCAAAGAAACTGACACATTTTTATTCAACTCATAGCTCAGACCCATAGCCACAGAGCCAGACAGTTTGCCCACATCAGTTGCCCTACTTTTCAATTTGCCAGAGCTGGCATATTCTCTAAAGCTGGCAGAGATCTCTGGACTGGAATAGGACAGTAGATAGCTGGTGCCGAGAGAGATGAATGGTCTGAAATTGGCCAGATCCACAGTCATAGTTAGACCGAAATTGCCAGCCACCAGGTGATGGCTGCCACCATCCACCGAAAGACCTAGGACTTCCGTACCTTTTTCGCTAAATTTATTATGGCCTAGTAGAGAAGTTTCCAGCGATGCCGAAGGAGTGAAAATTAGATAGCCTCTAACTCTAAATTCTTTTTCTATTGCTATGGCCATGTTGAATGTGTTGATTAGAAATTTAGATCTGGCGATTTTGTTTAGCTTCTCTATGCTTCGGTCAACTATGTGATCGTTTATTTCATAGGACAGACTAAGGGCTAGGATTATGCTATTGATAACTTTCGTTTCCAGTCGAAGAGCCAGAGTCCCGCCAAGGGCGGAAGCTTTGCTATTCTGGCTATCTTTGAAAGAATGACTAGCCAAATCTCCAAAGAAAGCCAGAGAAAGGTCTCTGCCGAACATTAGATTTCTAAAGCTGTGGCCATAGTTCAGTCTGATGGCTACGGCATTGTCTACAAGTCCACTAGCTAATTTACTATTGCTGTAGATAGGCTCCACCGCCAGAGTATTTAGCGAAGGGACAGGCCGACTGATTACATTCCTCTGGCTGGAGAGCAGGTTCATTGTAATAATGTCAGTTAACAGTGAGGGAGATATTTGGCTGAGAGCTGTTTTTTGATCTCCGTAATTTTTAAACCCATCGATGCGGTCCAGCAAGTTGTTTATCCCGTCATCACCAGAATTGTCAAAGTAGATGTTCGACAGCAGATTGGCTACATCTCGTTGGCTTTGGTCTAAAGTGTCTAGATGGGAGAAGAGATCTATTTCTTCTGGATTAGTTCTTATTTTGACCTTCTCCAGAACTGTTATTCTGTAGATCTTTCCATTTTCTACTAGTTCTCCTTTGATCTTCAGATTTTTCTGGAGAACTTTTGGGCTAATATTTCCACTATAATTCATATTGGTTCCTC
>JAITAR010000085.1 GCA_031284025.1 Rickettsiales bacterium
AGTAGATAGCTCCTCCGTCGGTTGCAGTCTGACTGTTGCTGAAGGTAATATTTTCTAGGATGACTTTAGTTCCCTTTCTGAGGTTAATGGCCCCGCCGCCTGCCTCCGGATTAGTTTCATCGCCAATAAATCTCGGTCTATTGTCATGACCTCCGTCGAAATGCAGATTTTTCAGTGAAATATTTTCTAAATTTTCTTCTATGGTAAAAAATCTATGTTCTCCACTGCCATTTAATTTGACTTCCCCCCCCCCGGTCCGGAGATGGTGAGGTCGCTACGATTTATTACTATTTCATTGGTGAAGGGTATGTTTTGTTTTATATCTATATTATTTTTGTTACTATAGTTGATAGCATTCTGCAGTCCATCAAAATCATTCACCTCGGCAGTTTCAGCTCCGGCCACCGTCACGATACCGAAAATAGCTATCAATGCCAGACTAGAGCGAAAAACAAAATTTGTCAGTTTAGTCACAGTCATCCTTCTTTAAATTTTAAATTTAAAATCTAGATGGATAATAACATGTCTTCCGTAATTGTAAATAGCTGTTGCCTGTGCGACAGTTAGAAATGCTAGATAGTCCCCAAAGCTTTTATTTTCCTTGACTTATTGAAAAATGCAACGCACAATATCGCTATCTCGGTGATAATGTTACTTCTGTGAATAGGTGCCGGCTTCCAGGATGGCGGCAGGAAGATTTTTTTGTAAATTTTGTTTTTGGTAATGAAAGATAGAGAGGGTATTAGAATTGTTCTCAAGGCGTTCGACGCGAGTATTTTGAACCAGGCGGTGCAGGACATAGTCGGCACTGTGAGAAGAACGGGAGCGGCAGTGGCCGGCCCTATACCACTACCTACTAATACTAAGAAGTTTACAGTTATTAGGTCTCCCCACATATACAAGAGAAGTATGGAGCAGTATGAGATAAGATCTCTAAAGAGGCTGCTGATTATAATGCCAACTCCGCAGACAGTTGAAGCCCTAATGAAATTAAATCTGTCGGCGGGTGTTAATATTAAGATTTCTCTCAATGGAGGTAATTAGGCAGTGACAACGTTTGTTGGCAGTAAATTAGGAATGAGTAGGCTCTATCTGGAAGGAAGGGTGGTTGTGCCCGTTACTCTTATAAAGATTTACGATAGTTTGGTTAGTAACTTTAAAGAGTATCCGGATAGGAATTTCAATCAGGTGACTATCTCCTATGGAAAAGACGGTAAAACTGAAAAACGGTTGAGCAAGCCGGTCTTGGGCTTTTATAAAAAACAGAAGTTGGAAGCTCGCAATTATATGCGGACATTCAAGGTCGATAGAAATGTAAAGTTTGCCATTGGCGATAGCGTTGATGTCGGTAGGCTAGTCCAGAGTGACAAGATCAGTGTCACTGGCCTTTCTAAGGGTAAAGGTTTTTCTGGAGCAGTTAAAAGATTCGGATTCAAGGGGCAGATAGCCCAGCACGGCAGCTCTCTGTCCCATAGGTCACTGGGCGGCACTGGCTGTAGAAGAAGAGAGGGAAAGGTATTCAAAGGTAAAAAGATGGCGGGGCATATGGGTTTTGAAAGGGTGACGGTTAAAAATTTGGAAATTGTGAGGGTGGAAAGTGACAACGCCGTTATCTGCGTTAAAGGTGCAGTACCAGGCGCAAAAGGTACTGAGCTTGTGATTACCACCGGAAAGTAGAAAAAGTATGCAGATATTGGTTTTAAATTTAGATAATTTGGAAGAGTCCTTTGAGGAAGTTGAAGGGGTTGATTTTAGTTCTCGGGAGGGGGAGAAGTGTGTTCCCTTCGTCGTTAAATGGCAACTGGCTAAAAACAGACTAGGAACAGCTAAGACAAAATTAATGTCTGAAGTATCTGGCTCTACGAGAAAGATAGTTCGACAAAAGGGAAGTGGTGGTGCTAGGCACGGTTCTAGGCGGGCTGTCCAGTTCGTTGGCGGAAGAACTTGCTTCGGTCCGCAGCCCAGGGATTTTGGATTTAAAATTCCAAAGAAAATTGTCAGCAGAGCGCTAGGTTTCGTAATAAGAGATAAAATTAAAAGTGAGAAGATGGTGCTAATTGATGGTATGGAAAATCTCAAAATTAGCACGAAGGAATTGAACAGAAAATTGAAAGGTAAGAATATAAATAGGGCTTTGGTGGCCTGTGCGGGCGATTACGGAAATTTTGCACTGTCTATGAGGAATCTGTTTAATTACAAGAGCATAGCTAGCAGTGCTCTGAATGTTTACGACATATTGAATTTTGACTACCTTTTGCTCGAAAGGGGATCCCTAGGTAAAATTATGGAGGTATTGAAATGAGTCTTGGGCATGTCTACGACATAATAATTTCTCAGCTGATGACAGAGAAGACTAATTTGCAGCTGGCAGAAAATAAGTTTGTAGTGCAGGTTTTGCCAACGGCGACAAAAAAAGATATAAAAAAGGCTGTTGAGACTATTTTTTCGCTCGAGGTTGAAAAGATAAATATCATCGTGACTCCCGCTAAAGCTAAGAAATTTAAGGGCCTAAAGGGATTCAGGAGACCAACTAGAAAGGCTATAGTTAGTCTCAAAAAAGGACAGAAGGTAGATTTAGCAAAGTTGGAGACTACTAAATAAGATAGGAAACTATGGCAATAAAAGAATTTAAACCAGTTACAAAATCGACGAGAGGTCTTAAGCTAGTGGACAGGACGGGTTTATGGAAAGGCGATCCTATAAAAATGTTGACTCGTCAAAAAAATAGTAAGGCTGGCAGGAATAACTACGGACACATAACTGTACGTCGCAGAGGGAGCGGCCATGGTCAGGCCTATAGACTTGTGGATTTCAAAAGAGATAGATATGACGTTGCTGCTGTCGTTGAAAGAATTGAGTACGATCCTAATAGGACGGCGTTCATAGCACTGATAAAATATGTGGATGGAATTTTTTCGTACATTTTAGCTCCCAATGGTCTTGGCGTTGGTGATAGGGTTATTTCCTCGAGAAAGTTGCTTGACATAAAGCCGGGGAATGCCATGCCTCTCATGGTCATCCCGGCGGGTGCTACCATACACAACATTGAAAATAAACCCGGTGCTGGTGGCAAGGTCACAAGAAGTGCGGGTAATTTTGCCCAGCTGGCCGGTAAGGATGAGGGCTATGCAATTGTCAGGCTACAGTCCGGTGAAACTAGAAGGTTTTTGCTGGATTGTTTGGCTACAATCGGTTCGGTAAGTAATCCTGACAATAAGAATGAAAAATTGGGAAAGGCTGGTAGAAACAGATGGCTTGGGGTTAGACCAAGCGTCAGAGGGGAGTCTATGAATCCCGTTGACCATCCACATGGGGGTAGGACTAGAGGTGGAAGGATTCCAGTTTCTCCAACGGGAGTATGTGCCAGAGGTGGAAGAACTCGCAAAAAGAGTAATCCAACTAATAGGTTCATAGTAAAAAGTCGTCATAAAAAGTAAGAGGTAATACACAATGACAAGATCAGTTTGGAAAATTCCATTCGTTGACGGATATCTAATTAGGAAGGTGAGAGTCGCATCGACAGATCCGAAAAAGCCAATTATAAAAATATGGTCGAGAAGATCCACGATTTTACCGCAATTTGTGGGCCTAAGTTTTGCGGTCCATAATGGAAAGAAATTCGTACCAGTCTTAGTTTCAGAGGATATGATCGGACACAAGTTTGGAGAATTCGCACCGACAAGGACTTTCCGAGGGCACTCGGGAAACAGAAAGGTGGAAACTAAAGAAAATAATAGATAGGTGAGAGGACACAGATGAGCGAATATAGAAAGTATGCACAGGCCTATTTAAAAAATTTGAGAGCAAGTCCAACCAAATTGGATAGGATTGTGAGAAGCATTAGAGGCCTACCGGTTGGAAAGGCGATGACTCAACTGAGTTTTTGCAATTTAAAATTAGCTTCTCCGATAAAGAATTTACTAAAATCCGCAATAGCGAATGCTGAAAATAACAACGGGATGGATATGGATAAACTTATTATAGATAGGATTGATACTGGAAAGGCCTTCACCCTTAGAAGATTTAGAGCCAGGGCAAAGGGGAGAGGGGCAAGAATTCTAAAGCCCTTTTGTCATCTTAGAATTGTTTTAACTGAAGCACAGGGATAGATATATGGGACAGAAAGTAAATCCAATGTGTTTTAGACTTGGTTTCAGCAGTAGCTGGTCATCTGTGTGGTATGATGACCACAACTACAGAGATAGTTTTATAAAGGACCTGCAAATTAGGGACCACATATTTAAGAGTTTTAAGAATTGTTCCATAGCAAATGTAATCACCGAGAGAACAAATGATCATTTGGCTGTGCTCATAGAGACTTCAAGGCCTGGAGTCATAATCGGCAAGAGGGGCGCAGACATAGAAAAAATTAAGAAGCATATTCAACAGAATATGGGGGAAAAGGATGTCGTAATCAAAATAATTGAGGTGGAAAAGCCGGACATAAATGCCGAACTGGTTGGACAATCCATAGCTAGACAGATAGAAAATAGAGCTGCTTTTAAAAGAGTGGTGAAGAAGACGATTCAAAATGTTATGAAGTATGGTGCTCTAGGTGTGAAAATCACCATGTCCGGAAGACTCAATGGAGTCGACATTGCTAGAACTGAGACCTTTCGAGAGGGTTCCATTCCACTACATACACTAAGGGCAAGAGTCAACTATGCGCGCAGTGAAGCGCTGTGCACCTATGGCATAGTTGGCATTAAAGTCTGGATCTACAGGAAATAGTTGCGAAGTTTCGATGGCGTTCGATTACGTTATAGTTTGATTTCAAGACTCCTGAAGAGTACTATTTATCCATCAGTGAATGAAGGTGAATTCTGTTTGAAAAAGTTTCCTGTGCTATGAACTTGTACAAAAGCCCCTCCCCCCCTATTGACTGTTGCAAACTCAACTGTATAATGGCTCCATCACCTCCCAGGGGCTAAACTAGAATCCCAGAGATGATAGAGGAGGTGAAAGTGTTGTTTGTTTTTTATCAATGGAA
>JAITAR010000047.1 GCA_031284025.1 Rickettsiales bacterium
TACCGATAGTTCCGTGAACTCTACCACAAAGTATGTGTTCTCGCTACTAACAGCATTTAGTTCAGTCAATAAGACATTTTCCAGTTGTTTTGCCGTAAATTTTCTCTGCTCCCTTAGTCTTACGGCCTCATCTAGATATTTTTTTGAGAAAATTTCAAATTGTTCGGACAAACTATCTGCTTTGACATTTTTATTTCTGGCTTCATCCAGTTTTTTTTCCATTTCGTCTCTAAAAGCAGAAAAATCATCGCAACTCACACTGTATTTTCTGGCTAGACTGCGTATGGCAAATAGTCTCTCCTCGACTTCCTCTAGAGAAACCTCCTCAAAATTACCACCGTCGCAGGCCAAATCTATTTTGCGTATACCCTCGTTAAATTCCAGAAGACTCTTTTCAAAATCTTCTATAACAAGATCAAAAATATTTTGGCCATCTTCTAATAGGTTTTCTCCTAGTAGTCGATTACGCGATAGACAATTCTGAGCATTGGAAATCGCTTTTGCAACCCCACTGCCACCGCACACCATACCTTTGACAGATTCCAATGTATTCATAATCTTGTCTCTGCTGAGCAATAGCGTTCTTCTGGAATTTAATTCTTCCTCCTCCCCAGTTTTCACATCCATATTTTTCAGTTCTTCCAGAGCATATTCCAGATAGTCAATTTCTCTGGCAATATCCTCTTTCTGTTGATTTAGCTCCCGCAGCTGTGCTTCAATGTTTTTCATTTCAGAATACAAATTTGAGACAATATATCTCTGAGCTTCCAAACCACCGTAGCTGTCCAACATATCTCGGTGAAAAGATGGGTTAAGAAGACCTCTCTGTTCATGTTGACCATGAACTTCCACTAGATTTTCACCTAGCAAGTTAAGAAAATTTTGCCCAACCGCTACATCATTGACAAAGGCTTTACTTCTACCGTCTTCACTGAGAATCCTTCGAAGTATTATCTCATTACCAAAATCTATAGCTAATTCTCTGAGCATCTCCTGGCATTTTACATTATCACCGACGTCGAATACCGCCGTCACGCTGCCATTCTTCTTACCGTCTCTGAGAAGTCTGCTACTTGATCTTACTCCCAGAGCAAGCATTAGAGCGTCCAAAAATATCGACTTTCCAGAGCCGGTTTCACCCGTTAGCACACAGAGACCGCCACTAAAATCTACGTCCGCCTCTTCTATTAAAACTATGTTTCTTATCGATAAACTTCTAAGCAAAGCACAAAAACCGTAAACGTGTGTTTATCCTTTTTTAACACCCTCACCATAGTAAAAAATGTATGAAGGGCAGGAATGAGTCACCAATATGGTGATATAATATCCATTGAAGTCTCGAAATCAAGCCATATATTCATTCCGCATATTTTGCCAGCGCGTTCTGGCTATCAGCGGCATTTATCAAATAATTTCTATGAAATACTTTGTTTATTAATTTTGAACAATTATTTTTCAGTGTATTAAAAAATTATTTGCCTAATGACTTTTAAAAGAGTGAAAACAATAGTTTTCCCGGTGGGAGGACTTGGCACAAGGTTTTTACCTGCCACTAAGGCTATTCCTAAAGAAATGTTGCCGGTTGCAGAAAAACCGCTGATACAGTACGCCTTCGAGGAGGCAAGGGATGCTGGCATAGAGAGATTTATTTTTGTAACGGGAAGAAATAAGGATTCTATAGAAAATCATTTCGACAGCGCCTTCGAACTTGAAAAAACTCTGAACGATGGCAATAAAGCCGAACTTCTAGAAAAGGCTATTGGTTGGATGCCAAAGGCTGGCCAAATAGTTTTTCTAAGGCAACAGAGACCTCTGGGGCTTGGCCATGCGGTGCTATGCGCCGAGCGATTTGTGGGTGATGAGCCGTTTGCTGTCTGTCTGGCCGACGATATGAATTACAGCGAGAGCGGCAACTATCTCGGAGAACTGATTAGTTTGGCCGGTGAAAGGGAAGCTAGCACTTTAGGTCTGGCGGAAGTATCCAGAGATGAGGTTAGCAGATATGGAATTGTTGATGCTGGCAAACGTGAAGGAGATTTGCTAAAAATTAAAGGTGTTATAGAAAAACCAGCAAAAGATATTGCACCGTCAAATCTGGCAATTGTAGGTAAGTACGTGCTGAGTCCAAACATCTTCAAATTTTTGAAATTAGTCAAACCAGGTGCCGGCTCCGAAATTCAATTGACGGATGGAATAAAAATGATGTTGGAAACAGAATCGTATTATGGTCTAATCTTCAGAGATAGTAGATTTGACTGCGGAAGTATACTGGGCTATCTGGAGGCTAACATACACCATGCATTGAAAAATGCAAAAATAGCGAATGCTGTGGAAAAGATAATTTCCAAATTCTATGGGGAAATAAATGGCAAATAAAATCGAAATAAGAAATTTAACAAAGTCTTTTTCAGGAAAAATGGTCTTGAATGGACTAGATCTTGACATAGAGGAAAAAAAATCATTGGTTATTCTAGGAAAGTCCGGAGGAGGTAAGTCTGTACTCATTAAAAATATGTCCATGCTCATGACACCGGACAGTGGTAGCATAAAAATGGATGATCAGGAAATAACCCACCTAGGAGAGACAAAAAGGTTCAAACTGATGGATAAATTTGGATTTTTGTTTCAAAATGGTGCTCTCTTTGATTCTATGAAAGTGTGGGAAAATATAGCTTTTAAGCTTATCCTAAATAAAAAAATTAGAGAAAGGGAAGCGAAAAAAATAGCCATAGACAAGCTCGAAATAGTCGATCTGGATGAGAAAATAGCGGATCTATACCCCCACGAGCTGTCCGGCGGTATGCAGAAAAGAGTTGCGCTGGCGAGGGCGATTGCCTGTAATCCGGAAGTCATATTTTTTGATGAGCCAACGACAGGGCTCGATCCGGTAACATCCAATAAAATCAACAATCTTATAGTAAAAACCATAGAAATAACCAAAGCAACGGCTATAACAATTACCCATGATATAAATTCAGCTAGAATGATATCAGACAAAATGGTGCTCCTCGCTGATGGGAAGATATGTTGGGAAGGCAATAGAGACACCATGTACGACGCGAATAGTGTTCCTATAAAAAAATTCCTCGGTGGAATTGAATGAAATCAAATATATTTAGCCTGACTCTGGAAGAATTAGAAAACACCCTGGTAAATGACTATCATAGGAAGTCATTTGTAGCCAAACAGCTGTGGAGCTGGCTTTACTGTAGAGGTTCCAAAATTTTTGAAGAAATGACAAATATTTCCAAGGATCTCAGGGCAAAATTGTCCGAAAATTACAGCTGTGATCGCCCCAAAGTTATAGATACCATGACATCGGAGGATGGCACGGTAAAATGGCTGCTGGAACTTTATGATAAAGAAACAATCGAACTTGTGTATATTCCATCGAATGATAGGGGAACACTCTGTCTGTCATCCCAGGTAGGCTGTGCCATGGGCTGTAGGTTCTGTAACACCGGTAGTCAAGGCTTCAGCCGAAATCTGGAAACCCACGAGATGGTGTTGGAGGTAATTTTAGCAAAAGATCTACTGAACGACTGGGAAAACAAAGAAATAGGAAATGGAAGAAAAATAACCAATATAGTTATTATGGGAATGGGTGAGCCGCTACTAAACTATGAAAATGTTATGAAAGCCATGAAAATAGTAAACGACAGAAATGGCATAGCCTTTTCAAATAGAAGAATAACCCTATCAACATGTGGAATAGTGCCAAAAATCAGAGATCTTGGAGAAGAGAAGTTGAAACTAAATCTAGCCATATCTCTCCACGCAGCGGATGACGATACCAGAAGAAAACTAATGCCCATAGCAGAAAAATATACTCTAGATCAAATTTTAGAGGCCTGCAGTTTATATAGCAGGAAAACATCACATCGACGTGTTACCTTCGAGTACGTAATGATCAACAATGTAAATGATGGCCTAGATGATGCTCGGCGACTACTAAAACTAGTAAAAAAGTACAAAATACCAGCAAAATTTAATCTAATTCCATTTAACAGATGGGAATCCTGCTCCTTTGAAGGCGAACCATCAACGGGAAAGAAAATTGCAGAGTTTGCAAGACTTATAACAGCCTCCGACTACCCGTGCCCCATAAGATTATCTAGAGGCCAGGATATAATGGCTGCCTGTGGTCAATTGAGATCTTTCTAGAAAGAGGTTTTATACTAGGTATGCCAGAAAAATTTAAACCAATAACTAATGGCGGGGCAATTCTAAAATAAAATTGTTTTATAAAAAAGTGAAAAACTATTTAATCCATAAAAATGTTGACATATATAATATATATTAAATAATATTGGTTTATAAAACTACAGGCAACGCAATTCCTACGGGTAATATTTTAGGATCCTATGAATTGCCAAAAATATTGGAAAAAGTGTCTAAAAATCAAAATGAAACGAAACGCTTCGAGGTAATTAATCCTGTAATACCATTTACCAATAGAAAACCTGATGAACAACTGGAAAATTCTGAAACTCTATTCATAACTGGTGAATACCTAGTGGATGAATGGAATAGAGTCGAAGAGAAAGAACAATTTTTGAGCAATTTACACAAAAAATTATCGAAAGAAGTTGATTATTACGTTAATAGTTATGAAGAAAAAACTTCCCCAGAAGAAAAATCGAACAGTGGCAAAATATTGTCTCTAAGAAAAAGTTTGGATAATAAACGTAAAATTGCAGGAAAACTTTATAGAAAACTTAGGAAAATAGAAAAGAATGAAAATCTCAATAAAAATACAATACTACTGGGACTGCAGGGACATTTTTCAAAGCATAATTTTTATGAAGGAATTGAAACTGCTAAAAATGCGGATAAAAGATTAAAACGCCTACGTTATCTATACAAAGATCCTAAATCAAATCATGTGATATTAAGAAATAAAGTGGCTCTATGGCTGCAAGAAAAATCGTCTCTAGAGAAATTACAAGTTGAAACTAATAAAAAAATTAAAGCAGCAGCCGAAAAGAAAAGTACAGATAAGCAAAAAAAGGTCACAGAACCAGTAAAAAGTGTTAGTGAAAGGCGAAGTGACAAATATAGAAAAAAAGCCGAAAAACCAACAAAAAGTAATGATTCCCGCGTTAAAAATCTACAGATTAATAAAGATAGCAGTTCTCTTCCTAATTTTTAGAGTATTTCATTATTGTTCCTGTTACTGCCAATAAAAAAGTATACATCTAATTCTAACTACAGCTAACGAGGAAAATTGTTCTACTCTAACATTATCGTTTGACGTATCACTCTGGAAATTTTAGGAGTATCTTTTTCAGATAATTAATCATAATTTTCTTCTTCAGAAACTTGCAATTAAAAAAGAATTGTATTATTTGTTCAACCATAGTTTTTCCAAAAAAGGATAGCCGAGGTTAAATTGACAAATTTTGTTTTCCACTGTGGTCTGGCGGTAGCTATTATTTTTAATATTGTAGCGGTGAGCAGGGCCAAAGCTGAGAATGTGAATGATTTTGGTGAGCTACAGAGCGCCATTAATAATACAAAAGCAAAGATAGCCATAAAAAAAGACATAGATTTCACCGCCAATGGACCACTGATCGACTACAATGACATGATCATCTCTGGACCTAGCGAAAATGCACCGGGTCTGTTGAATGGTGGAAGCAATTATAAACTTCTTACATTTGGAGTGAATGCAAAAAAGATTTCACTGAAAAATCTTAATCTTATCAATGGCAATAACAATGTTGTATCTAGCGATAACAATGGTGGAGGAGCCATTCATTTTAGCGAAGAAATAGTAGCAGTTACTAATTTAGAAAATATTAGCTTCATCGATAATCAGGCCATGTCCCATGGAGGGGCCATCTATTCTTCGAGGAAGGAAACAGAGGCACAGGACGACAATTTGAATACTCTGAATTTCGTAGGGAAAACTACCTTTAAAAATAATAGAACCACAGGAGCCGGTAGTAATGGTGGAGCTCTCTATATTAAACATTCATTACTGATTTTCGAAAAAGTGGCAATCTTTGAAAAAAATAGCAGCAAAGACAAAGGAGGGGCCATCTATGCTGAGCATTTTTATTTTATAAATTTATTAAATAGAAGAACAATCCACTTTAGGGAAGGAGCAATTTTTAGAGAAAATAACTCCCTAGGTGAAGGTGGTGGAGCTATCTATGTTCATAAAGATTCATTGCTAGCCTTTGGAGGACCAGCAACTTTTGAAAACAATAGCAGTGCAAGTTATGGTGGAGCCGTCTGCTCTGTTCAAGGTTCACAGCTAATTTTTGAAAAATCAGTAACTTTTAAAAATAATAGTAGCGGGAATAGAGGTGGAGCTGTTTACACTGGACTTTGTCCATCGTATAAACCACTAGTCTTCGGAGGATCAGCAACCTTCGAAAAAAATATCAGCAGAGGTGATGGTGGAGCTATCTCTATTTTCTTTGTGAATGCGACCTTTGGAGAACTAGCAACCTTCAAAAATAATAGCAGTGAAGGTAATGGTGGAGCCATTTTTGCTGGCAATGGCGTGTCTATAGAATTCAACGATGGTCTTCGTCTCATTGAAAATATTACCGGAAGAGCAGACAGTGGAGCTCTGCATGTTATGAACGACCTATCTCATGATATAGTGACCATCAAAATAGTGCAGAAAAATCCACTGGTACCAACGGAATTCAGAGGAAACACATCAGGAAATGGCGGACATAATGCTGTCTATATGGTAGGGCACTCCCAACTTGAATTTACTGTAGAGAAAGGCAATGTTGATGTCTACGATGTTTTCACAGGCGAAAAAGATGGATTTAATAACACCGTAGCTATAAACAGAGGCGAAGGCTGGTTTAATTTCAGAAGAGGTGGTTCTATAGAAAATGTAACTTTTATAAACTTAGGAAATCTCAGTACCGTTGGTCCTCTGGCTAAAGAACTCAGACCAATTTTTTTTATTAACAACGGCAGAATCAGATTTGGAATATTCAGAAATGGGAAAAACGACAGAATTATCGCAAAATTTGTGGGTCTGGGACAGAATAGCATTCTAGAGTTGGTGGCGGATAGGGGAACCTATAGAGCGGGAGATAGCTATGACATTCTAATTGCGGAGAATGAAGCCCTGGCTAAATTTTCAGACGATGGTAAAAAAATATCTGTCGGAGACATTGGAGAAATATCTGTAGAATCTAGCCAGGGTATCATAGCCCGAGGAAGACTCAAAGATGGCAGTGAAAACAAAATATACCAGATAGTTATAGAGAAGGACATTACTATAGAAACCTATCCAGAAGAGATGAGAATATTTTCCAATCTAACTAGTCTAGACAGCAATCAAATGTTTCTCATCGATCTGCTAACGGATATTTTCAGAGATCGTCCAGAGGACGAAAATATAAATAATTTGTTGGATCGTATCTCAAAATTCAGTGATCAGGAAGATCAAAAAACAGCTCTCAGCCAAATATCTCCCTCACTGTTGATTGACATTATTACAATGAATCTGCTCTCTAGCCAGGGGAATGTAATTAATAGACATATCCCTACGGTGAATACTCTGGCGGTGGAGCCCATCTACAGCAACAGTAAACTAACTAGTGGACTTGTAGACAATGCCGTAGCCATCAGACTTAACTATGGCCACAGCTTCAGAAATCTAATGTTCGGCAGAGACCTTTCTCTGGCTTTCTTTGGAGATCTGACTAACCATTCTCTCAGAGACAGCCAGAGTAGCAAAGCTTCTATCCTTGGATTGGCTATGGCTTTCCGTTTGGAAACGGAAGTTATCAATGGCATCAATATAGCTCTCAATCTGTCCTACAGAA
>JAITAR010000069.1 GCA_031284025.1 Rickettsiales bacterium
GAGGAAGAATTCTTGGTGGAGAATGTAGGTAAAAAGACCGGATCAAATGTGATATCATATATCTACCGTAAAAAAAGGTGTCTTGACTATACATTTTTAAGAAATTCTTCTAAACTTGAAGAATCTAGTAATGAGTTGAATAAAGCTTACGATAGTTTATATGAACAAAACCAAGAATTTGCCACATGGTTAAAAGAAACTACTGATAAGTGGCGGGATAAAACTATGGACAAATTTAGCGATTTTGTCAGTGAGATTTTTGCGGAAGAATGGTAAATGAGGACAATGGGAGTGGATTCGATCTAGGATTCGGTCGAGGAAAACAGTGGGTTTTACTTCAAATAAAGGTCAATCTAAAGTTATTTTGAACCAATTTTACTGGGTAGGTAGCTGGATAGATCCTGATTTTTTCCTTTTCTCTTTGCGGAGGAGAAATTCTTGTTTTTTATGTTAAACTATAGCAAAATACACTACACCGATAGCCCCGATGGCGGAATTGGTAGACGCGTTAGCTTCAGGTGCTAATGATCGAAAGGTTGTGGAGGTTCGAGTCCTCTTCGGGGCACCATCTTATAAGTAGCATGCAGTTTATAGATGAAGCTGAAGTAAGCCTAAAGGCTGGCAAAGGAGGTAATGGCAGGGCAAGTTTTCTTAGACTTAGGCACCGGTCCAGGGCTGGACCCGACGGCGGTGATGGTGGCAGAGGAGGAGATATCATATTCAAAGTGGATAGTAGTCTCAATAGCCTTCTGGATTTCAAATACAGGAAGGTTCTAGAAGCCGAAGATGGAGAAAATGGAGGGCCTTTCTGCAGAACAGGCAAAAATGGTAGAAATCTCGTAGTAAAAGTTCCGTTGGGTACTCAGCTGAGGTCGACGGGTGGCAGTTTATTTTTCGATATGGCTAGAGAAGGTTTGGAATTTTTAGTTGCCAAAGGTGGCAATGGAGGCTTTGGCAACGTACGATTTAAATCTTCTGAGAATCAGGCGCCAAGAAGTGCAAGTCCCGGAGAAGCTGGCAACGAGTTGGATTTAATACTCCAGTTAAAAATACTGTCAGATGTGGGCATCATAGGGTTAGCTAACGTTGGAAAATCGACGTTTTTGTCGATAACCACTAATGCTAGACCAAAGATAGCCGAATATGAATTTACCACGCTGAAGCCACAGCTGGGCATAGTTTCCGTTGAAGGATGTGCATTTACTATGATTGATTTACCTGGATTAGCCGAAAATGCTGGAGAAGGTAGGGGGCTTGGGAACGGATTTCTGAAGCATGCCGAAAGATGTTCAGTTCTTCTGCATTTGATTGATGCCTGTTCAGAGGATCCTCTGAGAGACTACCAGATAGTACGAAGAGAAATAGAATCCGAAAAATACGACATCTCAGCCAAAACAGAAATTGTAGCTATAACCAAAATAGATCTGCTTGATCCAAAGACAGCTGCAGAGAAAATATCCAAATTAAAAACCGTGGTGGGAAAAGAAATCTTAGCAATGTCCGGCCAATCTATGGTCGGAGTAGACCATATCCTTCACAGACTCAGAGACACTCTGGAGAAAATAAAGGAAAATCCTCCGCTGTTCTGTCCGCTACTAGCCAGTGCTAAATGAAAGATTAAATTTATGGGCGGATCTCACCGTTAGCCCGGATTTTTACTAGTTAATCAAACAATCTTACTGCTTTAACTATAGAATACTCTAATTCTCAGAGAACAGCACAGCGGGAAAGTAAAAACTGTCCCGCTGTGCCGCCCATGTGAAAAATATCTAGCAAAAAACTTGGAGTGAAGATTACCTAGAACTGTTATCTAAACCTAATAGTCTGTCTCTTCGTCCATATCTCTATGGGAGAATTTGAAGAGGAAGGAATATTTTCCGATTTTTAGAGGAAAAACATACTAAGAAGATTTAATAGCCTATCTTCGGTAACTGACCGGTAAGCCCCAATAATCTCACTTCCCCACTTATCAGTAATTTTTATCACATTGGAAAGCGACTTTGACGGCATATTTTTTTTTAAAATTACTTTAGCTTCTTTTACCTTCTCAGCTTCCCCAGAAGGTTTATTTGAATTAATTAAATCTGAAAGGGATCCTCCTATCTTACTAAGAACATACTTTAAACTTAATGTCTTATAGGCAAGATATGATAACAAAGCTGAATCGGTTTCATCATATTTACCTTCCGTCAATAGCCAATTTAGCTTTTCTTCTGGCTTTTTGCATAAAAAGAATTCATCTGCCAATTCTTGGATACTTTTTGGAGAATTCCCATTATTTTTCACAATGTCGCTCAGCAGGTATCCTATTCTTTTAAAAAACTGTTCTTTAAATTTCTCAAAAGATCCATCATCTTCTTCCTCAAAAGATTCACCATCTTCTTCATTAAAAGGTTCATCATCTTCTGATACTGGGTTGCTGCTAGCCACAGCCTGCGACAAGCCATTAATCATTAGAGCAAACATAGCAGAAAAAATTACTGCCAAAAACTTTCTATTTTCCATAACACCCCATTTATAATTAAATTAAACAGAGTGTTTATAACAAAATAAAAGATAAAAGTAAAGCACATATTCAGCCATCAAATTCTGCTCCTGGAGGTACTGCCTAGTATGAAATCAGGGATGGCGGCGCAGCGGGACAGCAAAAGCTGTCCCACGGTACCACGTATGTGTAAGATATCTAGTAAAAAACTTGGAGTGAAGATTATTTAGAATTGCTCTGTAACCTAGTCATCTCAATAAAATATGGATCTAAACTTTAGTTTAGTCTGGGTTTGGATCTAAATCTAGGTCTGAGTCTGGATCTGGATTTGGATCTAAATTTGAATTCGATTCATTCGTCTCCACACGTAGAAAAGGTCTAACGATAGACTGCTCGACAATAAACTTGCTAAAGTTAGCTATAATATTCTTTATCCACTCATCAGTAGCTTTTGATATATTAGAAGCCAATTCTTGATTTTCTTTTCTGTAATATAATTCGTTATAAGATTTCTTCATCTTACTAGGAGATCCCCTTGATCTGTCTATTTTATTGGTATAACTTCCTGACGATCTACAAAGAATATAATTTTTAAAACATCCTACCTTATTACTAACGAACAATAGTATATTTGATCTGGTTTCGTCACCTACAGCCTCTTTCGCTAGCTCTTCCTCTGACTTTTCAGAGATAAACAGTGTATCAGAAAGTTTATAAACACTCTCTGGAAAATTTTTCTTTTTTTTAATTTCTTCCAGCAGATCTTTTATTTTTCCATAAGGCTCGGAAGACTCTTTTTCAACTTCCTTAAAAAGCTTATCTCTAACTTCTTCCCATTCTTCCAATCCGAAATAACTTGAAAACTCGTCACTAGCCACAGCCTGCGACCAGCCATTAATCATCAGAGCAAACATAGCAGAAAAAATTATTGCCAAAAACTTTCTATTTTCCATAGCATTCCATTTATAATTAGCTAACAGGGCCACTGTAACAAAATAAAAAATAAAAGTAAAGCATTGTAAATCAGCAAATTTTAATTTTTAAATTAAAAGATCTTGTTTTTTTAAAAAAATCTATCACAATAACTAAGTCGTTATTATTTATAATAAATATTATGGTAAATACTATGGAAAATAGAAAATTGTTGTTGTTGCCTGTCCTTTTCTCCCTATTTCTATCCTCCTATTTTTTTCTCTCTAGCAGAGCAATGGCTACTAGTATGGTTTATAAATTAATAGCAAACTTGGAAATGTACCGTTTTATGATGGACGAAGTAAAAAACCCTGAAAAATCAAAAGAACATAAGAAACTCTTTGATAGGATAAGAAAAAAGGAGGAGAAAGAAGATGAAAGCAAATATCTGTGTGAATTTAATGAGAAATTAGAAGCCTGTCTGGAAGATAAAGAGAATTCTAGCAAAAGATGTAAAGTATTTGAAAACGTTTTGTCAGATGCCCAGAAAAATCCAAATTATTCTTCTATGAAAATATTTTTCTTGAGTTATATGGTAGAAAATTCAGAAGGAGATGATAAAAAAGAGTTACTTGCAATATTTGAAGAAACATTTAGACCCCTGATAGTTTTAGGTTCGCAGTCTAGGTTTTAGGTTCGCAGTTTAGGATAAAATAGCTATGGTTTATCTCTAACATTTGTATTTGTCACAATAGTTGTCAAATACGAGTGGCGGGTATCGTACTGACAGATGAAATTCTTGGAAGTATGGCAGATATTATGCAATCGTTTTAATGAACTAGTAATTGATAAAAATCCTTCTGGTTTGTTTGCTAGGAAAATATGGTTTATTTTCGTAAATACGTTTTCATTTGTATAGTCGGTGTGAGGTACCGGTTGCCGTTGAATTTAAATTTCTTTGGCGTTAGCCTGCTGTGCAGATCTGCCACAAAAAACTAGCGTAGGATGAATTCCATCGATTATATAGAGCGTAAACTAGAAGAAAGTTCTAGCGATGATGTGAGGAACGGAATGAAGCGTTTCTTTAGGGAGGATATAGAAGCCTATGGAGTCAAAACTAGTGAGGTCAAAAATATTGCTAGAGAAGTATCTGCCATGCTCAAAAGTAAGTCAAAGGAGGAAATATTCGGTGTATGCGAAGAACTCTGGCATTCTGGCTCTATAGAAAAATGCAACATAGCCACTGAACTTTCCTTTGCCATTAGAAAGCACTACACTCCGGATGATTTTGCAACGTTCGAACACTGGGTCAGT
>JAITAR010000087.1 GCA_031284025.1 Rickettsiales bacterium
GAGGAAGAAAAAAAGAGAAAAGAAGAAGAAGAAAGAAGAAAGATAGAGGAAGAAAAAAAGAGAAAAGAAGAAGAAGAAGAAAAATCAAAAAATATTACTGAATATAAGCATAAAAACCAAAATAGATATCCTAGAACTAAGTTAAGGCTAATAGAAATGTATCCTGGTCATAGTTCGGAAGATAAAGAAAAATACATAAGGAAGTATCGTACAGAAAAGCAACAAAAGGGTATCATTGAAAATAATAATGAGAGTATTTTCAATGGTCCTTGGTAGTTTCAACTACATTCACATGCAGTTCTGAAAGTTAAAATTTTGCAGGGATATGACAACGCTGTCAATTCTGTGAATTAGAAGGAGAAAATAGGCAGTCTCGTTGGGAAGGGGTTGATTGATAGGATAGACCTGCTCTCTAGGTGTCCGACATTTGAAATTTCTAATTTATCGCGAAAATAACTTCGCTATCCTAGTCATCTAGTGTCAATCGGGATTCTGCTTTCATTTCCTCCCTAATTTTGTGGACTAACATGCCCGTGCCAGCAGGAATTAGTTTTCCAACTATTATATTCTCTTTAAGGCCTTCAAGATTATCAGTCTTACTTTTTACCGATGCATCAGTCAAAACTTTGACTGTTTCCTGAAATGAGGCCGCCGATATGAAGGATTTGCTCTGCAGAGAGGCTCTAGTAATTCCCAATAATATATTTTCACCTTTAGCTGGTTTAATACCGGCTTCAACGGCCTTCCTGTTAAGATCTTCGAATTCGGTTCTATCAAGAGTATCCCCCGCTAGCAGCGTCGTTTCTCCCGGATCTTTAACTTCAACTTTCTTCAGCATCATGTTTAATATTATCTCTATATGTTTGTCGTTGATGGAAATTCCCTGCATTTCGTAAACCTTTTGTATCTCTTCGACCATATATTTGGTAAATACCTCTATCCCAAGAATTTTTAGTATATCGTGGGGAACCTTATCGCCATCCACTATTTCCCCACCCCTCTTAATTTTATCTCCGTCCTTTACGAATATGTGTTTACCCTTAGGAACTATGTAGTTGACCTCTCTCTCATTTTTATCATCGGGAATAATCGTTAGAACTCGTTTGGTTTTGTAGTCTCTGCCACTAAACGATACCGTTCCATCAATTTCTGACATGACGGCATAGTTCTTTGGCTTTCTGGCCTCAAACAATTCCGCCACTCTAGGTAGACCACCGACTATGTCCTTGTTTTTTATAGAGTCTTTCTGAGTTCTAGCTAGTATGTCTCCAGCCCTTACATCTTGGCCATTGGCAACATTTAGCACAGTTCCTATGAATAGCTCATAGCTTGAAGTTTTTTCGCCATTGGAGACAACCAACATTGGCTTTATGGATTCCTTATTTCTGAACCTCCTCCAGTCTATAATATTTTTTGATGAAATTCCGGTAATTTCATCTATTTTTTCTTTTAGAGAAATGCCATCCACTAGGTCTTTAAATTTAACCTTACCGTCGTGGGTAGCTATAATGGAATAGTTGTAGGGGTCCCATTCTGCCAGAAAATCCCCCTTTTTAATTTTATCGCCATCTTTGAATAGAATCTTTGAGCCAAAGGGCAAATTGTACTTCGTCAGGACTTCTCTATTTTTCAACAAAATAAGTTCTGTATCTCTGTTGATAGCCACAACTACCCCATCTCTATTAACTACCGACTCCATGTTTAATATCTTTAGCTCTCCATCATCTGGAGAAATTATGTTTGATTCTGTGCTGCTAACCATTGCTCCGCCCAGATGACGAGTATTCATCGTCAGCTGGGTGCCTGGCTCTCCCACGGCCTGGGCTGCAACGATTCCGACTGCCTCTCCAATGCTAACCAATCTTTTAGTCGTTAGATCTCTGCCATAGCACTTAGCACAGACCCCCTGTTCATGTCGACAGGTGAGCACAGACCTTACTGTGACCTGCCTGATACCTGCATTTTCTACGGCAATCGCCATATTTTCATCTATGAGTTGTCCTTTGACAACTATAGTTTCTCCTTTGGAATTGTTAATATCGTTTAGTGCAGTGCGTCCAACAATTTTTGAAGCTAAAGAAGCCTTAATTATACCATTTTCGATTTTTGCTTCCATGTTTATGCCTTGATCCGTTTGACAGTCATCGTCAATGACAATACAATCTTGGGCCACATCAACAAGCCTTCTCGTCAGATATCCGGCGTTAGCCGTTCTCAGTGCCGTATCAACCATAGACTTACGTCCACTATGGGTAGAAATAAAATATTCAAGAACGGACAAGCCTTCCTTGAAATTTGATAAAACTGGGGTTTCTATAATTTCGCCACTCTGCTTAGCTAATAGTCCCCTGATACCGCACATTTGTTGCATATTACTTTCATTGCCCCTTGCCCCAGATGTCATGAACAAAAATAGAGAATTAGCGGCAATACCAGATTTTTCTACTGAAATGTTGTCAACGACCAACTTTTTAATTTGACCTATGCAATTATCCCACACTTCAATTATCTTGTTATAGCGCTCACCAAACGTTATAAGGCCATCTTGATACTGACTATTAACATTTTTAATTTCATTCTCGGCCTTTAAAATCAACTTTGTTTTGTCTCCAGGAATAACCATATCATCTTTACCTATGGATATGCCTGAGAGAGTAGAATTTTTGAACCCCAGCTGCATTATGTTATCACAAAACTTAGCCGTTTCATCTTGATTTGTCTCTTCAAAAATGAGATTTATTATTTTAGATATCTCTTTTTTGCCAATAGGCATATTTACTAGAGAAAAGCCATATTTTCTTTTGCATGATTCTGGTAGCACCTCAAACAACTTCACTCTTCCTGGTGTTGTCACAACCTTATTATATTCAACAGTTTCGTCTCCGTCCCCGTCAGGGGTGTTATCATTTTTAACCTCATATCTGAAGACTATTGGGTCATTTATGCCTATTCTCTTTGTAAAAAGAGCGTATTCCAGCTCATCTCTAGAGGAAACAAATATGTTTGGTTTTGCTGTATTTCCGCCAACCTGATCCAACGTCAGATAGAACAATCCCAGCAGCATATCCTGGCTTGGAATAATATTTGGTTTGCCATCCTGCGGATTTATTATGTTGATGTTAGACATCATAAGTATTTTTGCCTCAGCCTGTGCTTCTATAGACAGTGGAATGTGTACCGCCATCTGATCACCATCAAAGTCGGCGTTGAATGATTTACAAACAAGAGGATGCAGCTGTATCGCTTTTCCCTCTATTAATAGGGGTTCAAAGGCCTGTATGCCAAGTCTATGCAGAGTTGGAGCTCTATTCAGCAGTACTGGGTGTTCCTGTATAACTTCTTCCAAAATATCCCAAACCTCCGGTTTTTCCGAATCCACCAATCTTTTTGAGTGTCTTATGCCATTAGACATGCCATATAGCTCTAATTTAGCATATATAAACGGTTTGAATAGTTCCAACGCCATTTTTTTGGGTATTCCACACTGATTCAGTCTAAGATTAGGTCCCACAACAATTACCGAACGTCCCGAGTAATCAACTCTTTTTCCCAGTAAATTCTGCCTAAATCTACCCTGTTTGCCCTTAAGCATATCACTGAGCGATTTGAAAGGTCTTTTATTGGGAGCTTTTATCGGGTTTGCACTTTTGCTGTTGTCCAGCAGCGAATCTACAGCCTCCTGCAGCATCCTTTTTTCATTTTTGATAATTATTTCAGGAGCTTCGAGTTCCATTAGTTTTCTTAGTCTGTTATTTCTGTTTATTACCCTTCTGTAAAGTTCGTTAAGATCTGCACTAGCAAAATTGCCTCCGTCCAACTGCACCAGAGGCCTAATGTCTGGTGGAATAACAGGTAGAACGGTCAAAACCATCCACTCTGGTCTATTATTTGATTCTATAAAACTTTCCACTAGGCTCAATCTCTTAGAAACCTTCGCTCTTTTAAGCTCTGATTTAGTCTCCGACAATTCCTTTCTTAATTTATCTTTGAGTTTCAGCAGATCAATTTTTGACAGCAGTTTGTGAATGGCCTCAGCACCAGTGCCAAATTCAAAGGAATTATAGCCATATTCGTTCTGGAATTTTTCACATTCCTCTCCCGTTAACAACTGACCATTTTCTAGCGGCGTCATCTTAGCATCAGTAACAATGTATATCTCAAAATATACGACTTTTTCAATATATTTTGGCATTATATTTAATATAGTACTTATTCGTGATGGCAGAGATCTTAGAAACCATATGTGAGCCACCGGTGCTGCCAACTCTATGTGTCCCATTCTCTCTCGTCTCACCTTTGAACTTGTTATTTCAACGCCACATTTTTCACAAATTATGCCCTTGTATTTTATTCTCTTATATTTACCACATAGACACTCATAGTCTCTAACTGGACCAAAGATTTTGGCACAGAATAGACCATCCTTCTCTGGCTTGAATGTTCTATAGTTAACAGTCTCCGGCTTCGTAATTTCACCATAGGACCATGATCTTATTCTGTCAGGTCCAGCTATTGATATCTTTAACGAGTTAAAATCAGTAGCATCCATTGTCTGATTACTTATGTTCATCAACCCAAACGAAGAAGTACCACCTAATACCATATTTGTTCTCTTTTCTTTAGTAATAAAATCACAGAGGAAATTTTCATTCAGTTAAACCATTATTTTTTAACAAGTTCGAGATTCAAACCCAGTGATCTAACTTCCTTAACCATGACATTGAAAGATTCTGGCACTCCACAGGAAAAACTTTGGGAACCCTGAATAATAGAATCGTATATCTTAAGTCTCCCTATTATATCATCGGACTTGACTGTAAGCATTTCCTGTAGAGTATAGGCAGCTCCGTAGGCCTGTAGAGCCCAGCACTCCATTTCACCGAACCTTTGGCCACCAAAATGGGATTTACCGCCCAGCGGCTGCTGAGTAATTAGACTGTAAGGTCCCGTAGATCTAGCATGGATCTTATTTTCTACCATATGATGCAGCTTCAACATATACATGTAGCCAATGGTTAATGGCCTGTCAAAGTATTCTCCAGTGCGGCCATCGATCAGTTTAACCTGTCCCGTTTTATTTATACCCGCCTCCTCCATGAGTTCCTCAAGACTTTCTATAGGTATATTTTCAAAAGAACCAGTCGAAAATGGGACATTCCTTCTCAATTTTTCAGAAAATTCCAATAGTTCATCATTATCCAGCGATTCTATATATTTTATTTCCCTTGGCATCTTGTATATTCTCAGCAATTTTGCCCTGACCTTCTTCACTTTGTCTTTATTCAGACCATCTAAAAGAGCAGAGATTTGCTTACCCAATTCAGCGGATACAAAACCCAGGTGCATTTCCAATAATTGCCCCACATTCATACGAGAAGGTATGCTAAGGGGACTCAATATTATATCGATGGGAGTTCCATCTTCCATATAGGGCATATCCTCAACAGGCAAAATTTTCGAAATAACTCCCTTATTGCCATACCTACCCGCCATCTTGTCTCCCGCCTGTATACGCTGTTTGGTGGCAACGATAACTTTTACCTTCTTCAAAGTTCCCTGGGAAAGTTCATCACATTCCCTAACTTTCAGGGCAGTTTCCGAAAACAATTTCTCTGCGGTCGCTATGGCATCCTTGAATTCTTTGCCGAGTTCCTCAATTTTTTTATTGGCTGCCTGATCATCAATACTAATCTTCAATAGCATATTGTTTGGAATCTGCTCTAGCAATTCGTCCGTTATTACACTGTTCTTTTTAATTTTATCGATACTCTTCTCCAGTGGTCTATTCAGAATAAGAGGCTTAATTTTGTCCAGAAGACTTTTTCGCAGTAGAGAAATTTCTCTGTTCTTATCCTCGTCCAGCTCCTCAATGCGGTAGTTGTCTATGGATTTAGCCCTCTCATCCTTATCTAGACCATTTCTGGTATAGACTTTTACGTCTATGACAGTGCCGGACACCACGTTAGGTGGCACGTACAAAGATGAATCTTTAACATCCATAGCTTTTTCGCCAAATATAACTTTCAAAAGTTTTTCCTCCGGTGTCTGAGGAGAGTCAGTCTTTGGGGTTGTTTTGCCGACCAGTATATCTCCTGTTTTTATATGTGCCCCTATGTACACAATTCCGGTTTCGTCGAGTTTCCTGAGTATATCATCCCCTATATTTGGAATATCTCTAGTGATCTCCTCTGGTCCCAATCTAGTATCCTTAGCTTCAATTTCAAATTCCTCCAGATGTATGGATGTGAAAGAGTTTTCTCTAACCAATCTCTCCGAAATCAGTATAGAATCCTCGTAGTTATAGCCATCCCAGGTCGAAAATGCTATAAGCACATTTTTTCCGAGGGCCAACTCTCCATTCTCCACGCTTTGATTATCTGCAATGATCTCGTTCTGTCCAACTTTTTGTCCCATTGACACTATTGGGTATTGATTAATCGTAGTGCTGTTATTAGTCCGCTGATATTTATCGAGGACATAGGTATGCATTTTTGAAAGGCTATCTCCCTGTAATTCCTCAACAACTATACGTCTAGCGTCAACATACTTAACTATACCTTCGGTTTCAGAGACAATAACTCCGCAGTTAGAAAAGGTGGCAACAATTCTCTCCATGCCGGTACCCACATAGGGAGCCTCGGATTTAAGTAGAGGTACAGCCTGCTTTAGCATGTTTGCCCCCATAGAAACGCGTCGAGACTCATTATTTTCAAGAAATGGCACCAAACTCGCAGCCACCGACATTATTTGCCTTGGAGAAATATCCATATAGTCGATGGATTCTGGAGGCAAAGCTAAAAATTCGCTATCTTTTCTGCAAACAATACTTTCATCAATTATCTTTCTATTCTTATCCAATTTCATATTATAGGGAGAAAATACTTTGCCGACCTCCTCTATTGCCGAAAGATACACCACCTCATCCTGAAGAACACCATCTATGACCTTTCTATATGGCGTTTCTATGAAACCATACCTATTTATTCTAGCAAAAATTGACAAACTATTTATAAGACCAATGTTAGCTCCATCGGGAGACTCTATTGGACATATTTTACCGTAGTGGGTGTAGTGCACATCACGCACATCAAAGCCAGCCCGCTCTCTGGTCAGCCCACCGGGTCCGAGAGCTGTGATTCTCCTCTTATGACCCAGTTCCGACAGCGGATTTGTCTGATCCATAAACTGTGACAACTGCGATGTGGCAAAAAAATCAGCTATGGTTGTAGACAGAGGTTTTGTATTTATTAAATTCTGAGGAACTATCGTTTCTGCCTCTAGAGAATTCATTTTTTCCATGATTGACCTCTCAACCTTTGTCATACCCATTCTGAACTGTATGTCTAACAGTTCTCCGGTACTCCTCAATCTTCTATTGGCGAGATTATCAATGTCATCGGTTTTCTCATCATTATGTTTTAACTTACTAAGTATTTTTATCGTCGACAAAATGTCATTCTTTGTCAGATGTGTTGTACTCATATCCACATCTATATTAAGTCTATAATTCATCTTTACTCTACCAACGTCAGATAAATTATATCTATTACTAAAGAATAGACCAGTGACAAATTTTTCAGCAGATTCAAAATTTGAAGTTTCCTCCGATACTTTAACGGCCTTATAGATATCAAAGAACACCTCTTCCACACTTTTATCCTTTTCTACCATAAGACTATTGAACATATGATTTCCCAGTTCTGAACTATCAGGAATAACCACATCAATTTCATTTATATTCAGCTTTTTTAAATCCTCCAGCTTACTAAAACTTAATTCGCCACCCGTTTGAAATAGAACCTCTCCACTACTTTTGTCCACTATATCATTCAAAATGATAAAAAATTGATTCTCTCTTCCATTAATGGCATATCTGCTGAAATTTTTACTCTTCAGCTGTGTAGCTAGCCTCCTACTAATTTTTATTCCCTGAGGAATTACAACTTCGCCATCGTCTATATTAACTATATCATAGTCAAAACTCTTTCCCAAACAGTTGTCGTAGTCAAATTCTATAGACCATTCATTTTTTTCGTCATATTTGAGCGTATATTTTCTGTAGAAATAGGCTAAGGTTTCACTGATAGACATTTTAAGTATCTTGAATAAATAGCTTATAGGCATCTTTCTCTTTTTGTCTATTCTAAAATACAGAAGATCTCTTCCGTCAAATTCAAAATCTAGCCAAGAGCCAACGATCGGAATAATTTTAGCTGAGTAGCTTTTTCCAGCAAATATTTTTGACTCCTCACTGTCAAAAAACACACCAGGAGCTCTTCTCATCTGACTAACGACAACTCTTTCGATGCCATTTATCACAAAACTTCCCGTGCTCGTCATCAGCGGAAAATCACAGAGAAATACCTCCTGCTCCTTTATAGCCTTTACCTCCCTCTTAGAATTTTCCTCGTCCAACTTATCCAGAACCAGCAGTCTCAAAGTTGCGTATATTGACACGGCGAACGTCCTGCCGGAATTCATGCATTCCTTGACAGTGTATTTTATGTCACCGACCCTGTATTTCACAAACTCCAGAATCAAATTCTTACTAGCATCAGTTAGTGGGAAAAATGATTCCAACGCCTCCTGAATTTTCGAAGCCTTTCTCCTATTTTCATCACTGTTGTCTAAACATATAAATGATTCAAACGATTCCTTCTGTAAAAATATTAAATCTGGAATAAATTCATCATCTACTCTATCGGTAAAACTCCTTCTTAGGACATAATCAGAATGACTTAAAGTCTTCACTTGGCTACCCTACATTACTCAATTATAAATAAATAGTGAAATATCCGCAAAGCTTACCACATCCATAGCTAAAATATGACACTATAGCCGAAATTATGATAGTTTGACCTTTGCTCCTGCTGCTTCCAATTTAACCTTTATTGCATCAGCCTCTTCCTTCTTGAGAGATTCTTTTACCACCTTAGGTGCTCCATCCACCAACTCCTTGGATTCTTTCAGGCCAAGTCCCGTAATGGTTCTAATCTCTTTGATGACGTTAATTTTATTTTCACCAGCCGACTCCAAAGTTATGGTAAATTCGGTCTGCTCTTCAACGACTGCTGCAGCGGCCACAGATCCGGCCGCAACGGCAACGGCAGCAGTGACTCCCCATTTTTCCTCAAGCATTTTAGATAGCTGAGAAATTTCTAAAGCATTAAGAGTAGATAACTCATCAACAATCTCTTCTAACTTTCTAGTCATTTAAAACCTTTCTAAATAGTTAATAATAAATACAACGTTAAGCCTGCAATTTCTCTCCGTAGGCAACCAAAAGTCTCGCCAGCTGTGAACCTGGTGCTCTGAGAACTCCAATAAACTTAGCTCTCACATCCTCCAGCGAACCAAGTGAAGCCAACTCTTCAACAAAACTAACATCCGCTACCTTCCCAGCAAAATAGGCAGTCTCAATCTTTATGTGGCCATTTTCTCTGGAAAATTTGCTGATAATACCTGAAAGAGCTGTAAAATCATTCGCATAGGAGATAGCTATCTGATCGTGAAAATGGTCACTCAGATGGGAAAAATCTGTACCAGCTACGGCTCTTCGCATTAGAGTATTTTTTATAATTTTAACATTCGCCCCGGCATCCTTCAGACTGGAGCGCAATTTTACAAAATCTTCTGCATTTAGCCCTTTGTAATTCAAAAGTATACACATTTGATGTTTTGACAGTATATCTCTTGTCAAATCTATGGAACTTTGCTTTTTATTTCTATTCATAGTGCTACCTATTTCCTCCGGTTTTCTCTATATCCACAGCCACAGCTGAACCCATCGTTGTCGTTAGATAGACGCTTTTTATATACTTATTCTTCACAGAATCGGGCTTTGCATCCTTTATGGCCGCAATCACGGCTTTTATGTTAAGCACAAGATCCTCATCACTGAAATTAACTTTACCGACGCTAGTATGGACTATCCCATATTTATCATTCTTAAAGTTTATTTTTCCTTTTATAGCTACAGTGGTGGCCGTGCCTACGTCCTCGGTAACATTACCGTTTCTCGGATT
Organism: Rickettsiales bacterium; assembly: GCA_031284025.1. Taxonomy (GTDB): domain Bacteria; phylum Pseudomonadota; class Alphaproteobacteria; order Rickettsiales; family UBA1997; genus CALXRO01. The sequence continues at coordinate 10,026 of JAITAR010000087.1, forward strand.
TGGCATGAGACCCCTCGGACCAAGTTTTTTAGCAATTTTGCTGAGACTCTTCATAGAATCCGGTGTGGCTATACAATAGTCAAAATCCATAAATCCACCATCTATTTCATCTATCAATTCACTCAAACCCGCTCTAACGGCCCCGACACCCGTGGCCTCCCGCTGCAGAATCTCATTGTCCGTAAATACCACAACCCTCACCTGCTTTCCTAGGCCAGTGGGCAATGCCACCGAACCCCTAATGTTCTGATGTGTCTGCTTAGCATCTATATTGAGATTAAAAACCATATCCACCGTCTCAACAAACTTCCGCTGTTTTTTCTGGGAATTTTCCTTGACTGCACTAATGGCATCAGTTAAGCTTACTAAATTTTCCGTCTCTTCATTCACTTTCATATGTCACTACCCCTCAACTACCTGCAATCCCATGGACAAAGCAGAACCTTTTATCATTTCCATACATGCCCCTAAATCCTTAGTGTTAAGATCAGCCATCTTTTTTCTGGCAACGTTCTCTATCTGTTTTAAAGTAATAGTTCCAGCCATGTCCTTTCCCGAATTAGAGGATCCTTTCTTCAACCCTATTTCGCTTTTTATCAAAAAAGTCACTGGAGGCTCCTTAGTGATAAAAGTAAAACTCTTATCCTTATATATAGAAATAACCACTGGTATAGGTGTACCCTGTTCGTAGTTGAACTTCATGGCATTAAACTGTTTACAAAAGTCCATTATGTTCACTCCTCTCGGGCCAAGAGCAGTACCAATTGGTGGAGCTGGATTTGCCTTAGCAACTGGCACTTGCAGATTAACTCTAGCAACAACTTCCTTCTTAACAGCCATTTTCCCTGCCTAAATTAATTGATAAAATTCACCATCACACCTTCTCCACTTTGGAGGAATCGATGTCTATTATAGTACTTCTGCCAAATATGGATATTGCTATCTTCAGAAGATTTTTTGACTCATCCTTACCCTCGACTATCCCGTTGAACGACTCAAAGTGTCCCTCTTTGATTCTCACAGAATCACCGATTTCAAATTTGTCCTCTTCCGCTGTAACACACTGCGCCGCCTCTCGTTTCATTTTCTCTATCTTTTCCGGAGATACACTTTCAGGTTTTGCCGTCTTACCGAGAAATCCTATTACCCGCGGTATGGATCGTATCTTATTTATTGTATCCAGATCGGAGGTCATATTAATAAATACGTAATTCTGAAACACCTTCTGATCAACTTCAACTTTCTTATTTCTCCGTATCTCGAAAACCTTCTTCATGGGAACAAAGGCTTCTCTGATACTACCATCCACTGCCGCCATTCTGTTTATTTCTTCACTAACTTTAATTTCGCTACCAGAATAGGTAGCAAGGGTGTACCACTTATAATCCATTAGAGAATCCCAAAAAAGAGCCTTATTAATCTAGAAATAACAAAATCCGATGTGCTCACAAACATCATAAAAATCGCGATCATCACAACGATAACCACAGAGGTAATCCTAACGTCCTGCCTTGTCGGAAACTTGATATTCCTCGCTTCTCTGACAACATCCCTAAAATAATTAACTAGCTGCATAGGATCTCCCATTTGGCAGGGGTGAAAGGATTTGAACCCTCGACCAATGGTTTTGGAGACCATTGCTCTACCAGCTGAGCTACACCCCTAAACATACCGACTCCACCACCTCTTTCTCCTCCCAGGGCAAACATCAAAAACCTTCCTAGCACTCGCCCGATTACCCACCATACATTACACATTTCCACTTTCCGTATCCAGTTTTTCTTCTGAAAATTATACAGCTCTGCACCTACTCGAAAATCTCACTGACAACGCCAGCGCCGACGGTATGCCCACCCTCGCGGATAGCGAATCTCCTTCCTTTCTCCATAGCAATGGGAGCAATAAGATTAACCTCAAGATTTACATTATCCCCTGGCATTACCATCTCTACGCCATCGGGTAAGACAACGGAGCCAGTAACATCTGTAGTGCTGAAATAGAATTGAGGTCTGTAATTCTTGAAAAATGGAGTATGTCTACCACCTTCCTCTTTTGTAAGCACATAGACAGTCGACTTAAAATGTGTGTGAGGATTTATACTTCCCGGTTTGCAGAGAACTTGTCCCCTTTCAACGTCTTCTCTCTTCGTTCCTCTCAAAAGGACACCGATGTTATCACCGGCCTGACCCTGGTCGAGCAATTTTCTAAACATCTCCACTCCAATGCAGGTCGTTTTCTGTGTGGCCCTGAGTCCAACAATCTCAACCTCCTCTCCCAGTTTAATCACTCCCCTGTCAACTCTGCCAGTAACAACGGTACCTCTTCCGGGAATTGAGAACACGTCCTCGATAGACATTAGAAACGGACCATCTATTGGTCTTACCGGCTCCGGAATATAGCTATCCACACTTTCCATAAGTTTTACTATAGCCTTCTCGCCGATATCACTCTGATCACCACCCAGAGCCTTTAGAGCAGAGCCTCTAACTATAGGTATGGAATCTCCTGGAAAATCGTAGGAGGTCAACAAGTCTCGCACTTCCATCTCAACCAAATCAACCAACTCCGGATCGTCCATCATATCAACCTTATTCAGAAACACGACTATGTACGGAACACCAACCTGCTTTGCCAACAATATGTGCTCCCTAGTCTGTGGCATAGGACCATCAGCCGCCGACACAACCAGTATAGCTCCGTCCATCTGGGCGGCACCAGTTATCATATTCTTTATGTAGTCAGCATGGCCTGGACAATCGACATGGGCATAGTGCCTATTAGCAGTCTCATATTCAACGTGAGTGGTATTGATGGTAATACCCCTCTCTTTCTCTTCCGGAGCGTTGTCTATGTCATCATAGGCTTTCACGATTATATTCTTATTTGTTTTCCCCAGAACAGTCGTTATCGCGGCAGTCAGAGTTGTTTTACCATGATCAACGTGTCCAATGGTACCAACATTAATGTGTGGCTTGGTCCTCTGAAAAGTCTCCTTACACATAGTTATTTCACCTTAACAATTAATAAATGGTGCGGGTGATGGGAATCGGACCCACGTGTCTAGCTTGGAAGGCTAACGCTCTACCATTGAGCTACACCCGCCGCTACCGGGCATACTTTCTCCTACTTTGGGAAAAGTAGTACGAATCAATACAATTAACCGCTGACTCTAAACAGCCAAATTTAAATTGCAAGCAAGTTGTTTGATTTTTGGGTCTGTCCACCAACCCTACATAATAGGTTTTCGCTATATTTCCTAGACTGACCGATAGAAACTCTTAATCAATCCACATTAACACAGTATTTATTATTTCCCATATCTCTGGCAAAAGCCTTTGCTTTTCTTCTGAAGAATCTCTACTTTGTTCATAGTATGAAGATTACATACAATTTACATCATATCCATTCCCATCGGAAATAGTCTCGGCAGTTATTTCTCTAGTTTTTCTAGTCATCTTTTTCGAAACCAAAGTTATCACTAATAGGTGCGTCCATTCTACTTGTTGGTTGGATGTCAAGAAAAATATATGTAGGTGGGCAGAACCTCATTGCCTTTAAAACATTGTCTTTAAAAAAATCGATGGTACGATGGAGCTGTAGTTTGTGCGGTTATGGTGAAATTGGTATACACGCAATGTTGAGGTCGTTGTCTCGCGAGAGGTGGAGGTTCAAGTCCTCTTAACCGCACCAAATGTTCCCGGCATTCAGAGACTAGCTGTTGAAGAGATTATCCGCCTTCAATGATTCGTAGATGCTTGGGTCACACATAAGATATCTGCTATTTAGTGACCAGTCGCCGTTTATAATTCTGTTATCTATACTTTCTAGATCTCTATCATTTTCCACGTCTCTGAAACATAGTCCAATGTTCTTTGCTATTGGTAATGTGGCGGTAATGTCCCATAACTTTGATGACTCGCCAAAAAAACTTGCTATGCTTTTGCCGGCCAGTGTGTAGAACGCTATGACATAGGTTGAATATAGGTCGATTATGCTGTATTTTCTGAAATTCTCATTACAAATTCTGTGGTGTAGAATTATGTCTCTGCCGGTAAATACTTGTTTTTCGCTTCGACTGAGATTAACAATCTTTTCTTTTTTACTAAACGCTCCACTGACAAAATAGCTACTAGTGTCATCGTTGTATAGCAGTTCCCCAGTTGATGGCATATATATGGCGCCGAGATATGGTTTGAAATTTCTATATAGCCCAACTGCTATGGCCCAAAGTGGAAATCCATGGTAGTAGGTGTTGGTGCCATCTATAGGATCTATTGTCCAAAGATATTCGGTCCCAGGCTCAAATAGGTCTTCGGTGGTCTCCGGTAGATTTTCTTCGTCCAATATTCTGTGTCCCCTAGAATTCAGATAATATTCTATTTCTCTTCTGAAGAGTTTAGAAATGCTCAGATCGGACTGGGTAACAATACTCATATCTGGCTTTAAACTCGCACTTAGATTTTTCTGCTGTCTTTTAGCCAGACGACCGGCTTTTCTAATAAAATGCAATATAATGTCAGTGAATTCGTTTGTCATATTTTATCTTAAATTCGCTAAAAAGTTTTTCTACACCACGAAATAGGTCACTATAGTTGATGCTAGAAAAATTCTCTATTACCACTATCACATAGTCTACGTAGTTAGAATATAAATTACAATTGTTTAATGATATTGTTTCAAGTATAGCTCTAATTCTTCGCCGGAGTTTATTTCTCACGGTAGCTCGTCTATCTATCTTTTTCGTAATTACAAAACCAAATCTCACCGAAGTCCTGTGATCTACACTGCCACCAGCTTCGGATTTTCCAGGATTCGCAGTTTTTCCCAGCAAAATCATGCTGCGATTTCTTACCTTGACATCAGGTCTATTCTGCACCCTGAGAAAATCTCTTCTTGACCTAATGGCTACTATTTTCACTATATGTAACTCCTACTGCCCACGTAAAAAATAACTTTTCTCATCTAAGCTAGCTCTATCATTTTGATTTTCAATCCGTACCTCAATATAACACTCAACTTTCCTTAGCTAGGAATTTTGTCTGCTGGAAACAATGCAACTCTTGATGAAATCATTAAGATATTCACCATTCATCATTTTTTCAAAATTACTTACCTGATAGCCACTGCGCAAATCTTTTATCAGTTGATAGGGGTTCATAATGTAGTTTCTCACCTGATGCCCCCAACCTATGCTTGTTTTTTTATTGTCTAATTCCTCCTTCTCCCTTTGCCGCTTCTGCCTCTCCTGTTCGTAGAGCTTAGCTTTCAATAGTTTCATTGCCTCCTCTCTATTTTGATGCTGTGATCTTTGATTCTGGCAGCTAACTGTTATCTTGGTTGGCAGGTGGGTAATTCTTACAGCAGAGTCAGTTTTATTCACATGTTGTCCTCCAGCTCCGGACGACCTATAGGTATCTATCCGCAGACAATTTTCATCCACAACTATGCTGATCTCATCGCTAAAGACTGGATAGACCCAGACGCTGGAAAAACTGGTCTGTCTTTTGCCATTGGCGTTGTAGGGAGACATCCTGACCAATCTATGAATTCCGCTTTCATTTTTCAGCCAACCAAAGGTGTTAGTGCC
>JAITAR010000027.1 GCA_031284025.1 Rickettsiales bacterium
TTTAGCACTTGATCCTCCGGGAAGTATTTCAAATCTAATGATACCAGAGTTTATGAAATCGGTTGGGTTCAGTTCAGTAAATTCTATTCCTACCAGCTTTAGATTCCCCCTGTTGACAAGTTTGACATTTTCTATGGAGCCACCTTTCTCTATGCTGAACCAGCCACAACCTTTATGTATAGTTATTATGTTAGTGTTTTTAGTCTCATCACCATTCAGAACATCAAAGATTTTAACATTGCCTTCCTCTACAGTAAAATTCAGTCGAGAGTACTCTGTCATATAAATAGCATTGCTCCCACCACCTTCTGATTTGTTTCCCTTGAAATCTGTTGACACAGTTGGATTTCTCTGTACTATGTCGATGATGGCTAATTCATTGTCGGAACCATACATATCTATAGCTCCACTTTTTTCCCTATTTGTAGTATTATCGATCAGACGAAGACCATCTCTAAATTCTATGTGTACGCCGTTAAAGGCAAAAATAGCTCCACCAAAATTCTTGCTACTGTTTTTTTCAAAAATTGTTAGCCCTCCAAAAATCAGTGATGAATATTTGGCGAAGATAGCTCCACCATCATTGTCTCCGCTGGTTCCAGTGGTTTTGTTTTTTAGAAAGGTAGTATTACCCCTGAATTCCAAAATATTCATATTTTTGGCATTTTCTCCAGAGGAATTAATAGCTCCACCATCATCGTAAGAATTATTCTTTTTAAAAATTGTTTCCCCGCCGAAAATTAATTTTGTTCGCTTAATGCTATAGATAGCTCCACCAAAATTCTTGCTATTATTTTTTTCAAAAATTGTTAGCCCTCTAAAAATCAGTGATGAATTTTCAGCGGAGATGGCTCCACCATAGCTTTCTTCGCCACTATTCTCTTCAAAAATAGCTGCACTTTCAAAGGTTAAATTTGAATGTGTGGCATGTATGGCTCCACCACGGCCTTTGATTCCGGTAATCTTATTTTTTTTAAAAATAGCTTTTTTCAGGAAAATTAGAGTATTTTTTTTTCCAAAATCTCCCTCAGAATATAAGGCACCGCCACAGTTTCTAGTTTCATTAGCAAAAAATGTGACCATATTTTCAAATCTTAGGATAGAGCTTTTGCCATTACCATCTCCCGAATATAGTAGGATAGCGCCACCCATATTTAAAGATTTATTATTATTAAACTCCGTCTCTCCCTTGAAAGTTAGATCCGAATAGTCAGCAGCGATAGCTCCACCAGCACCTTCGCTGCTTTCATTGGCGATAAATATAATTTTTTCTTCAAAGATCAAATTGCTTTTGGCAGTTGCCGCTTCCTTAGAAAAAATAGCTCCTCCTTTGGATTTAGCTTTATTGTTGCTGAAGGTGATATTATTCAGATTAATTAATATTCCGCCTTTAAGATAAATGGCTCCACCACCATTACTATTATATAAATCATCCTCGTTATTACCATTGCTTAGATGCAGATTTCCATTGCTTAGATGCAGATTTTTCAGTGAAATATTTTTTGCACTCTCCCCGAAGGTAAAAAGTTTATGGTTGTTTCCTCCATTCAACAGACCCGGTGCATCTTTGTTCGATCCATAGATAATTATGTTATCGTAGTTGATCGTTAATCCATTGTTTTTATTGTTTTCGTTGTTTTCGTTTTTTTTATCGCTCTCGAAATCTATAGTATTTTTTATGGCTATTTCTTTCTCATTATCTCCTATGGCTCTTTGCAGTTCATCTAAATTATTTACTACGATGGCAATGGTCTCGCTCAACGTCATCATACTGAAAATAGCCACCACTGCTAGGCTATAGCGGAAAGTAAAATTCATCAGTTTACCCTTAGTTCTTTTTTCTAGGAAAATTAAAGCAACAGTAGAAGATAATATATTTTTTTTTAATTGCAAGTAATTATATTAATATGAAAAATATTACAGAGTCCATGTGTGACATTGAGGTTATTTTTTTGATTCTTGAATAAATACACCATATTAAAGTTTAATAAATATGCTAAATTTTTATGGGTCAGCTCCGTGGAATATTGTCATGTCCATTGCTTTATAGAAAACTCCGAGCTAGCCTCTCCGACAAACATATACTTTCATGTTAGAACGGGAAATTAAATATGAATGTGATAGATACGCTGAATGCGGAATTGGAGAAAATTTTTACTAGACTCGGCTATAGTAGAGAATTTGCGGTTTTTCAATATTCTGATAGGCCGGACATTAGCGATTTCCAACTAAACTCTTCTATGTCCCTAGCTAAAAGTCTTAAAAAATCTCCGCTGTATCTAGCTGGAACTATTGTTGACGAGTTGAAGAGCGCCACTCTCTTTAAAAAAATATCTATCGATGGACCAGGGTTCATAAATGTTTCGATTGAGGATAGTTTATTGCTTGAAACTCTGAACAAAACTATAGGTGATCCAAACTGTGGCTATAAAAACAAAAATCCCAAAAAAACTGTCGTCATCGATTTTGGCGGCTATAACATAGCCAAAGAACCCCATGTGGGTCATCTAAGATCCACAGTGATTGGAGAAAGTTTGAGAAGAATATTTGAGTTCTGTGGAGATCAAGTGATAGGTGATGTGCACCAGGGCGACTGGGGATTAAATATGGGTATGGTTATTCAGGGAATAAAGCTGAAATACCCCAATTTAAGATGTTTCGATGTTAATTTCAATGAGGATACGATCACAGATTTGGCTATAGACTCTGAAGGCCTGACAAAAGTTTATAGATTAGCAGTGGCAAAGGTAAAGGAAGATGCCGACTTTGAGAAAGAGGTACACAGAGCAACGAAAATGCTGCAGGATGGATATAGACCATACCGAATTCTCTGGAAGTATTTTACCGATATATCCATCGGCGATCTTAAAAAATTAGCTGTTGGGATTTTCGATGCGCACTTTGATTTCTGGAATGGTGAAAGCTCGGTGCATGAACTGATAGTGCATATTATAGAAAATTTGACGGCCAGTGGGATAATAATTGTATCCCAAGGGGCAAAAATTATAGATCTAGGTGATCTGGATCCAAATATACCTCCAGTGATCATTGAAAAAAGTGACGGAGCTGTGATGTACGCAAGCAGCGACATTGCCACTATTTTGGATAGACTGCAGAAATTCAGTCCAGATCTAATGCTGTATGTAGTTGATGCAAGGCAGTCTCTGCATTTTAAACAGGTGTTTCTGGCATGCAAAAAGATTGGATTTTTAGATGATAGCCACAGGGCAGAACACTGCATGTTTGGCACGGTTAACGGCAAAGATGGTAAACCATTTAAGACTAGATCTGGGGATACGATCAGACTCAGAGAGCTGGTGGACGAAATGGAGTCTAAAATAAGAGAAAAATCTTCCGATGGTAGTGCCGATGTGATTAGGGACATAGCTGTGGCCTGCATAAAGTTTGCTGATCTTGTGAACTACAGGGAATCTAGCTATGTATTCGATTTTGATCAATTTACCAACTATGAAGGTAAAACGGGAGCGTATATACTCTATAGTCTAGTTAGAATAAAATCAATTATAGGCAACTATAGTTCCATGGAATACAAAATCACTAGCATTGGCACGGAAGAGGAAAAATCACTACTGATGGAGCTAACAAAATTTCCTACGGTGGTAGAACAGGCCTACGTCAAGAGAGCGCCAAATGTGGTAGCAGACTACGTATACAAATTAGCTAAAAAATTCAGCAGCTTTTATGCCAGCTGCCCCATTAACGGTGAAAACGATGCAGATTATAGGAAATCCAAAATATCCCTTGCCCATCTTACGGGACGATATCTGGAGACTTGTCTAGGGCTACTAGCCATAAGAACCGTCAATTCTATGTAACTGCTGTAAATTTAAATTATTGTGACTTTTATAATCTTTTTTTTGCCGACGGATAGCTTGAAATCCTTCAGGGTAGCCACTGTGATCTGATAATTTTCATCAATTATTTTTTCATCGTCTATTCTAACGCCACCACCCTCTATTAATCTTTTAGCTTCCCCGTTGGACTTTGCAAAGTTAAGCTCTCTAAGGATAGCATATAGAGGAACTTCATCCCCATCACTCTTATATTCCCGCACTTCCACGTAGTCATCATTGCCCGCTTCAAAAATTTGCTCAGCTTTCTCAAGACATTCCCTAGCAGCTTTTTCACCATGGCAAATCTTAGTTGTTTCAAATGCCAAAATTTTCTTAAGACTATTAATATCCTCATTCTTCATTGAATCTATCTTTTCTACTGGCATGTCTGTATATATCTTCATAAATCTCAGAACATCCAAATCATTAACATTTCTAAAGTATTGGAAATAGTCAAAGGGACTAAGCAATTCCTCATTTACCCAGACGGCATTACCCTCGCTCTTGCCTAATTTTTTACCACTGGCATCCAGCAGCAGGGGAGTGGAAAGACCAAATACCTCCGTTTTTGCACTATCCTCATTTTCGTGCTTTGCAAACTGTAGTCTCCGCGTCAACTCTACTCCAGCTACCACGTTACCCCACTGATCCGCACCGCACAGCTGCAAACGGCAACCGTACTTTCGGTAAAGGTGGTAGAAATCATAGGCTTGCAGTATCATATAGTTAAATTCTAGAAAACTCATGTGTTCTTCCTTCTCCAGTCGCAGTTTCACTGATTCAAAGGTCAACATTCTGTTAATTGATACGTGTGGTCCTATATCTCTAAGTATTTCTAAATAATTCTTATCCTTCCACCAGTCTAGATTATCCACCATGATCGCATCACTTGGTTCGTCGCCAAATTTTACAAATTTGCCTATAGACTTTCTAATACCCTCCTTATTGTTCTCCAGGACCCGTATATTCATCATCGGTCTACTTTTATCTCTGAGAGTGGGATCACCTATCTGCCCCGTAGCCCCACCCACAAGACAAATCGGTTTATTTCCATATTTCTGGAACAATCTCAGAATCATTAGTGAAAATATATGTCCCACATGAAGAGAAGAGCCAGTAGGATCGGTACCCCAGTAGGCCACCAGCGATTCTCCGTCGCCCAAAATCCTATCAATCTCATCCAAATTCGTACACTGGTTAAGAAAACCTCTTCTCTCGCATTCAATCAGAAATTCTGATCTAAACATAGCAGACTAAATAGAATTATTAAAATAAAAACCACTCCCTCTATGGGTAGAAAGTACTACAGTCATAGCAAACTTATATTTGCCTTCCACCACTTTCCTTCGTCTTTTCAGATCTCCTGTTATTCTCTCTTTCCAAACAACTAATCTTTGCATTATTCGAGCTCTGTTCCCTATCCTTTTTTTGTACAACCGGAAACCTAGCTACTGTACCGAGAGCTCTAACTCCATCGACGATGCAGCTAGAGTTATCCACAACTAAATTCAACAGCTGACCAATGGCGTCACTGGTAAACTTTTTAGTCGAATGTGTTCCACTATCTACCATTTTTTCTCCAGAGAAATAAATTTTGGTAAAATCTCCCTAAAGGTTAACTTATTTTACGAAATAAGTCAATTATTTTTATTTTTATGGAAATTACTCCGAATTTTCCACTTCCACCCTTGCTCGTTGTCTATTTAACTACCTTTTCACACCTAAATTCTCATTTCCTTTCTTCCTCTTCTCGGAAAAAAATGGCGAAAGAAATTTGTCACTTTGATATTTGCATCTAGAAACTGTAACCTGCAGTAAAACCGAGACCAAATGAACTATAGTTGCCAGTAAATTGGCAATCACTCTTCATGGATAGCGACAGGTGTTTATCTAATTCATAGCTAAAGCCAATAGCCATAGAGCCAAATATTTTGGCAATTTTTACTCCCGTACTTCTAAGTTTGCCATAATCTGAATATTTAGCCAAACTAGCTGAAATCTCTGAACTGTTGTTTGACAGAAAATATTTGGCTCCGATGGAAACAAACGGTTTCAATTTAGCTAGATCTAGAGTCAGATCCACTTTGAGAATGCCGGTGGTCATTTGGAAATTACCGTTATTCACCGCCAGATTTAGAATTTCTGCATTTTTTTCACTGAATTTTTTACTGGTCAGCAAAGAAGTCTCTACCGCCAGATAGGGACTGAGAATTAGATAGTTTTCAATTTTAATTTTCTTCTTCACAGCTATGGCTATACTCATTGTGTTGGCGAAAAAATTAGAATTTGCAGTTTTTTCCAATTTTTCTATATTCCTGTTCACTTTGTAGCTGTTTATTCCATAGGACAGATTTATAGCTAGACTAAAACTTCTAACAATCTCAGCCTCTAGCTGTAGAATTGCAGCTATTCTACCGATGTTAGCTTCATTGTCCAGATCTCCCCTAAGGGAGTGTTTATCCAAAACTCCATAGAACCCGAGATCAACCATTCCCAATCGTCTGCCAATCCCCATCGTAACACCAAAAACATTGTCCTTCAATTCCCTAGCTAATCTATTGTTTTTATAGTGTGGCTCAAAAATCACGGTATCTAAGACTATATTTCTGTTGATTTCCCCATTAGCGAAGATAAGACTACCGCTAATGACATCGGCTAGAAATTTGTGATGTATTTGAGTCAGAGCTGCCCTTATATCTTCGTGGCTACTAAGTCTATAGATGCTATCTATAACACTATTTATATCTTCATCATTAGGATTGTCTATATATATATTTGACAACATATGAACAACAGCCAACTGTTCTTCACTTAGATTGGATACATTAGAAAATAGGTTCATTTCCTTTGGATTATCTTTAATTATAGTGTTCGGTATAATTATCTTATATAAGTATAATCCGCTTTCAGCGTCATATGCCAACCGTCCTCGAATTCTAATACCCTGGGGGGAAACTATAGGCAATATATTACTGTCATCATTAGTATTAATAGTGATTTTACTCGAAAACAAAAATGTATAATTGTTGTTATTCCTATAGTTTCCTTTAGCTAATAGTATTTCTAGAACAGTTCCCTTCTCCAGAATTATGGAATCTGCTACGATTGTATCGCATCTATTTGGGAATATTTCAAATTTAATTTTGCCAGAGTTCGTAAAATTAACTAGTTTCAATCTACTGAGCTCTGCCCCCACCATACTTATATTTCCTCTGTTTATAAGATTGACATTTCTCAGGGAGCTACCTTTTCTTAAATTAAACCAGCCTTCGCCTTCTATGATTACTATATTGTCAGTTTTTGCTATTTCGGTTTCGGTCAAACCTAATCTTTTCCCCTCTATAAATTCAAAGATATCAACATTATTATCCTTTTCAATGATAAAATTTAACCGTGAATACCCTTCCATTAATATAGCAATACATACCCTTCGATCATACCAAGTGTCATATTCCGACGTTTTATTTCCCCTGAATTCCGTCTGGCTATATGGATTATTTTGCACTATGGTGACTATAGCTGGTCTATCTTTTTGCAGGCTACAGATATGTATAGCTCCCGAATAATTTGTAGTATTATTAATTAACCTGAGACCACCATTGAATTTTATGGACACATTACCTTTGGCGTAGATTGCTCCTCCGTTATAATTTGATTCGTTTTCTTCAAAAGTTACCTGCCCATTGAAGATAGCGTTCGACTGCCGATAATCACCATCCACATTTAATTCATCAACAGATTCAAAATAAATGGCTCCACCACTGTAATCAGCCGAAATATTCCCTTTAAACTCCGTCGTTTTTCCATCAAAAGTTAGATCAGAAAATTTTGCATAGATTGCACCGCCATATTCTTTTTCACTTTTATTATTGCTAAAGATAGTCCTCTCTCTCCCATTGAAGACTATGATATTTCTATTGGCTGCAGTTCCCTTAGAATAAATGGCTCCACCACTGGAGTAAGAAGTATTTTCCATAAATTCAATTGTCTCTCCGTCAAAAGTTAAATTAGAAAATTCTGCATAGATTGCACCGCCATATTTGCGAAAAATGTTTTTCTCAAACTCTACTGTCTTTACCTCAAAAGCTATATTAGAATATACGGCATGGACTGCACCGGTACCATATATATCATCTCCAACACCTTCACTCCATAAGTTGCTACTAAAAATAGTTTTTCCTTTGAAAATCAAATTGTTCATTACATCTGCGTTTCCTTCGGAATAGATGGCCGCTCCTTTAGCCTGAGAGTCGATTTTATTATTGCTGAAGGTAACATTATCTAGTATAACTTTTACTCCTCTAGGAAAATATATAGCCCCACCCTTTTGTTTATTACTATCTTCTTGACAACCTGCATTATAACCTGCATCGAAAATCAGATTTTTCAGATAAACATTTTTTAGATCTTCTGCAAACACAAAGATTCTGCTTTCGGACCCCTGTAATTTGGATGCCGCCTCCCCATTCTCATTTGTTAATCCAGAGATTGTTATGTCATCACGTCTGATTGTTATTTCTCTATCGACTTGATTGACATTAGAAAAATCTATCAGCTGTTCTTTTATATTTATTGTCGTTATTTTCTCAGCGTTGATAGCTTCCCGCAGTTGCTCATGGTTGTGTACCTCTATGCTAGTTGCTCTACCCCTATCCATAGCACCGAACACGATCATGACTACTACACCAAAGCAGGTAACAAAATTCACTAGTGGCAAATCATATATTTTCTTTTTCCCTAAAATACTCATACTAAAAAACCTAACATAGGTGAATGATAATACATTTTTTTAACTTGCAAAGGATTACTCTAGACACCATCCAGAACCTCACGTATCTCATCCGCTACATTTCAAAACAAATTAATGCAGTATTTCGCCGCTAGGGGTTAACTCCTAGAAGTTTTAACTGTCAATTTTTTTCTGTTTTCCTCATAGGTAGCCTTGATAATTTTTCTCGACAAAAACAAACATATGATGTTTGGTACAGCTATAGACAGATAGAGAGTATCGGCCACCATTATTATTTCGTCTAGATTAATGAAAGCAGAGGATAAAATTGCCGTAAATTGCAAAATGAAGTACAGAAATATAGTTTTTCTGCCAAAATAATATTGATATACGTTTTGTGCTCCAAATGCTGAACTTATGCAGAGTGACAATGACAGCAGCGGAATTATCGTGCTGAGTATATAGGGAAACCAAGAAAAAACGGATGAAAAGGCATTTTTCACCATAACTATGCCATTACCACTGTTAGGATCAAGATATATTCCACTCGATACTATTATCAGTCCAGTAGCCATACACATTAAACCAACGAAAATCGGATTGAGAGAACCAAGTCCAGCCTGTTTTAACGGGTTAGCGGAGTTCATAGCCGCATAGGGTGTTGTTGCAGAGCCCAGCCCAGATTCATTAGAGTAAGTTCCTCTCTTAACCCCGGTGCATATGGCACCAACAATGCCTCCTGTCACAGATTTGATTTTGAAGGCCTCTTTAACCATAGTCAATACCGCCATTGGCAAATTTTTTATATTAAACACCAATATCACCATAACGGAAATCAGATATATGCTACAGACAACTGGCAACAATTTTTCAAAAACCTGAGCCATTCTTGTTATTCCACCGTAGATTATGACGAGAACGGTCAAATTAAATAGTACAGTAATAATTATTCGCGATTCACTGAGCAATTTAAATTGTGTCAAAAGATTAACAGCTTCACCCACCTGGTATATTTGCGTACCAATCAATCCTATGAAGTACATAACGCCATAGACAATGGATAGAAAAAAACCAAATCTCAAAAATCCAACTTCCTCTAGAGATTTTCTTATGTATCTTATGGGAGCACAGTCAATTGTTTTTTTCTCTAGATCCACATTTCTATGTCTAACGGCCAGTAGAGTCTCGGAGAACGACGTATTCATACTGAATATCATCATAATCATGAGCCATAGTATCGAACCTGGACCACCGGTGTTTATGGCAGTAGCCACACCTGCTACACTTCCCATTCCGACTATAGATGACAAACTGGTAAAAAGTGACTGTTTAGATTTTAGAAGACCATTATTAGCAGAACTATCATCAGAACCGCTACTGATAGCGTTGGCTATAGAATATTTAAAAAGTGCTATGCCAGGAAAATTCAGATACACGGAGAAAAAAATGCTAGTAAAAATCAGAAGAATAATTAACACCGGAAAACCATAGACTTCGTAGAAAAGGGTTCTATCTAGGAAATTGCCAAACATCAAAAATACGTTGAAATTCATACTCATAGCTAAATTTGTAATAATAACATGAGTCCATTGAATACAGCTGTCCGAAAATTAAGTCAAACAAAATTTATCTACTTGGCACTATTCCACAATCTTTGCATATCTAGATTCCCTTTTTCTCTATATTTTGTTTCTAATCTTTTGTTGAAATTTTGCGCAGAGCAAATTTCACCTATTTGTCTGCCATAGGTACAGATTCATCTAGTGAAGTGAATAGAAATAAAAAAACTTGTATAGAATGAAAAAACTAAATTTCAAAAAAACTTGACTAATCTGTTGCTAATGTCAAGCTGATCGAGCTTGTCATTTACCATTGTCCTAATAATGAAATGTATTTTCATCTCACCTCATTTCGATGACATATGTTTTTCTATGGGTGGCCTAGTTGGTAAATTAGGCAATTTCGATAAAACCATCATTAATGTTTTCACCATTAGCACCTACATTCGTAGAATGGCGATGACTAATAGAAGCAGAGCATTCAGGGAAAATGTAGTTTCAAAGATAAGAGAGGAGGAAGACAGAGAATTTTGTGAGAGATATGGGATAAAACAGATAAATCTCGGTTTGTCCGAATCTTCAGAAGAAAATTATAGTCACAGTGAATTCGTCAGAAATTTGAGCGAAAAAATTAAAAGTCACATCGACCCAGCCGAAAAGTGTTTAATATTTTTCCCTCTGGGAATAGGAGGACACATCAATCATCTACAGGTTTTTGATGCTTGCAAATTGCTAATTGAGGTCTACGGCGATGGAGAGTTTATTCTCTATGAGGATCTGCCCTATGGGCACAGAATAGCAAGTAGGTTCGTAAGAATAGATAGACTTTCAGAATTTTTATCTAGCTACGGATTTGTAAACTGTTTGAATATTCTATCGAAGAAAGATATTCTGCAAAAAAGGAAAGATATTATGCTGTACGAATCGCAACACAAATATAGGCACTTGTGTACAGTCAAAATACACCGGTACTTCACAAGGACATCATTGTTGGGATACCCCTATGAGGGATTTTGGGTTAGGGAGGGGACCAGCAGTGAAATTTCCAAATTTCTAACTAAAAATTCACATAGTCTAGTTAGCGCCTTGCGGAGATTTTTTCATTTGTTCTAGATATTTTTCATAGAGATCTGGTCGCCTTTTTTTAGTTATGTCTTCCGACTGCCGTAGTTTCCAGATTTCTATGTTCCGATGATGCCCTGATAGCAGAATATCGGGCACTCTTCTATTTTTCCACAGGGCAGGTTTTGTATAGAGAGGATATTCAAGTAAATTTTTGTAACTATTGTCTCTAGCGGCACCAAAACTGTCATTTTCTATCGATTCGGACCTAACTACACCGTCTACGCAACGCACAACGGCTTCCAATAGTACTAGCGCTGGCAGTTCTCCGCCCATGAGAACAAAATCTCCCATAGACACCTCCTCGACGCCAAATTCTTCCAATACCCTCTGGTCTACACCCTCATAGCGACCACAGACTATAGCTAGATCACTCAATTTCGCCATGTCGGAAATTTTAGACTGATTTAGTAGTTTACCTCTGGGACTTGGATAGTATATTTTAGTTATTCCAAAGGATTCTATGTTATTTTCTATAGCACTGCCAACGACATCGGCCCTCATAACCAGGCCACTACCTCCACCAAACTGAGTGTCATCTACCTTTCCATGTCTATCCAACGAATAA
>JAITAR010000056.1 GCA_031284025.1 Rickettsiales bacterium
AATCCACGGCAGAGAAAGAGTATTATTAAAAAATTCCCTAGGCTCCACTGTTCTGAGAATTGTCTTTGCTGCGGGCTATCTGGCTAGATTTATTGAGGTTTCAGGGGCTCTTTCGTCTATTCTATTCGCCGATAGCTATCAATTCGATTAGCTCTTTTATGGTTGGTATGTGTCCACCATGGTATAGGGGATCAGTGCCAAAACGATAGGCTTCGCTGCCGGCGAAGTATAGCTGTTTCTGAACCTCCTCATCATTCTTTGCGTTTTGCAAGGCCTTTTGGATGCACATTTTCCTGAAATCTGGAATTCTTCCACTATTGTGGGTTTCCGAAGACTGCTGCCAACAGCTAAACTGACATTGGCTCAGACAGCCGCAGCAATTTTCCATATCGTTCTTCATATCTTCGTAGTCGTCGTCTCTGAGAAAAAGAATGGTGTCTTCGGGAGTTTTCACGGTAATTCGATAGTCACCATTAATCCAGCGGTTGCTAATTTCTAGATCGTTTTCTCTAATAAATACAATGGCTCCGCTGCTTATTTTCAGTTCACAGTTAAATTCATCGCTGTAGCTACTGGAGTATTGTAGTTGTCTGGTGTTCTTGTCGGTCAGTTCCTGTAGGAAACTATTATCTATCGCCGATGAATAGAAGCCCGTTGGGCTAAAGCTATTTGTTCTAATGTCTGCCGGCTTTAGAGTTAGTAGCGTATTTTTCCAGCGATCAGAAATCGGACTTTCTTTCGTTAGTATTGGTCTTGTGCCAAATTGGAAGGCGACGTTACCAATTTCTGGATTAGCAAGGTAATTTTCATATTCCTTTAAATTCCAGACGCCACCGGCTACGACTACAAATTTATTTCCGAGGCCAATTTCATTCATAAAACTTCTGAGTTCTTTCACTCTATCGTAGGTATTACCTTTGACAAAGGGATCTTCACTGTTTGATAGGCCATTGTGACCACCCGCCCTCCAGGGACATTCGTACACAATTGCTCCTAGCCATTCTTTTGTCCTTTCGTAGCTTTTTTTCCACAACACTCTGAATGCTCTCACCGAAGAGACTATGGGAAAATAGTTTACTTTATACTTTGCACATATGTCACCAAGCCTATAGGGCAGTCCGGCGCCACAAACTACTCCCTGGACAATGCCCTTTAGTTTTACCAGTGCATTGTTTAATATAGTCTCCGTGCCGCCCATCTCCCACAAAACATTCATATGGATTCTACCCCTATCTTTCGCTATATCTCTGGCCAATCTCGCATGGGATATTATACCGTCCACCGAGTTCTGTATCATCTCAATGTGCCTTTCCAATCTTGTTTTTGCTTTTAGCAGCATTCTTGTGACTTTGCCGTTCAAATCGATGATATCCGGATTTACGGCGGAGAATGTTCCTATGCAATCATTAAGAGCAAAGTTGCCTGCTGTCAGTCCCGTCGTTATTCCTATTCCCTTACCGCCTTCAAATATCGGCAAAAACTCTCTGTTCCCGACTACAAATTCTTTTAGATTTTTCAGCATATAGATTAAACTCCAACTTCTATTACAGATATAATATATTTCGATAATAATATAGCAACCATCTATTGCAAATCAAGAAACTGGCTGCACTAATTTTAGCTATTTCCTGGCAGCCATTTTCGTAGAATAGATACGCAAATTTATTTGTCAAAACATGAAAATTTTGACTATATATTTATCTGACGATAGGAATTCGTCAGCTGAATCTACAGAATAAGATCTACTATACTACCGATTTTATCTCCGTAGTTTCCACTGAGATTTATCTGCAGGTAATTTTCCAATCTACCAAGATTTCCAGTTTCAATTAAAACTTTCTGGGTTGTACCTTTTAAACTTTCCCTTAGTTTTTTTAGATTGGCGGCAGCATGTTCTCTAAGCTCCTTTGCTCTCTTTTTTCTTAATTTTCTGTGAAGCTGGGGCATCAGCGTCGCCTTAGTTCCCGGCCTTTCATAGAAGGGGAATATGTGGCCATAGGTCACAGGTAAACTATCTATCATGGTTATCGAATCTCGGTGCATGTCTTCCGTTTCCGTTGGAAATCCCGCTATAAAATCCGCACCTATGACCAATTCTCGTCTTACTTCCAGGATATCGCTGCATCTTTCACATACCTCCTCTCTGCTGTGTCGTCTCAGCATTCTTCTCAGAATCACATCGTTACCGGACTGTAAACTCAGATGCACATGTGGCATCAGGCGTTTCTCATACTTTATAGAATCCACTAGCTGCCGATCCATACCAGCTATATCCAGAGATGACAGTCTCAGCCTCTCCACGGTGGTTTCTCTCAAAATTCTCACAACCAGGCCTCCTAAAGTCAAATTTGCCTCCAAATTTTTACCATAGTCGCAAATATTAACGCCCGTCAGCACAATTTCTCTGTAATTCGAATCTATAAATCTCTTGATCTGGTCCAAAATTTTTTCAGCTGGCAATGATACACTCTTTCCCCGGGCAAATCTCGTTATACAAAACGTGCAGTTATTGTCACAGCCATCCTGGACTTGTACAAAGGCTCTACTCCTGTTCTCAAAACCTCTGAGCGGGCGGAGAGAATTAAAATTTCTTTGGGAAGAAATGTCTTCGACTACCACCGGTCTCTCTCTGAAATTAAGGTAGTTGTTTACATCAAACTTGCCGCTGTTGCCAACTATAAAATCGACCTCTGGCATATCTGCGTAGGCATTTCCATTGACCTGGGCGGCACAGCCGACCACCCCCACTATTGGATTCGCTCCCCTTTCTCTTCTAATTCTCCTAATAGACTGTCTCAGCTGTCTTTCCGCCTCTGTCGTAACCGCACAGCCGTTAAATATGATGATATCCCTGCCGTCGAAGGATGGGGCATCGACAACCTCTCTCAGCATATTTCCTATGGCTTCGCTCTCATAGCTATTCAATCTACAGCCAAAGGTTATAACCTGAACATTAGCGGTCAAAATACCCCTACCGATAGCATTAAACTTTAATTTTCTTCAGTAACCAGGTTAGTCGACATGCCGTCATTTGAACCCCTATTAATGGTTACATGGGCAATATCGTAGGCCAGTTCTCCACCGTTTTCTTTTATTATAGCTATTGTTCTAGTGAGAACACTCTGTTTCATCACGCTATATCTAGGTAGATCAACTACATTGGTATAGGCTATCAGCCGCAAATTCAGAACAGCCGGCCTTGAAACAGATTCAAAGTATACCAGGGTGAAACCCTTTTTACTGATATTACTATCATTCAGCAGCATTTCTCTGGCTTCATAGGTTATTTTATCTATTTTACTTGGATCTAGCGATCTAATGGGTATTATCTCGTCTATCTGTCTACAACGCATTCTACCCTTATTTTCCAGAATCATACTGTTAAAAAGAGAATTAGGTACATAGATCGGGAATTTAGCAAAACTAAGCACTACAGTTCTTCTCCATCCTATATCCTCAACTATACCCTCAATTTTCCTATCGGGAGAATTAACCCAGTCGCCAATGGCAAAGGGCTTGTCTATGTATATGAGTATCGATCCGAAAATATTAGCTATTATATCCCTAGCGGCCAAACTTACGGCCAACCCACCTATTCCTCCTATGGTTAGCAGACCACTGGGGCTTACCCCCATGATAGACATGGACAGCAGAGCTATCAGAAGAAATATTACAGACTGAACGAGTCTTTCAAGAAATATCACTCCGCCGTAGTCAATCACTTCTTCTTTCAATTGCTTTTTATCTACAATCTTTTTCGTATATTCGGTTGTGATCAGAAATGTCAGCCACATCAGCACGAAAGTTGTCAGGATTACCTCCAGATTTTTCAAAATCTGCACCTCACTCAAATTAGCAATTTCAACTATGTCATAGGCACAAACTATCCACACGTACGTAATCAGTGGATTTTTTATAGATAGAAATATGGTGACATTGGACGCCTGTCCGTCACTAGAAAAATTTTTCCTAAGTTTATTGAATATATAGCTAACGATGCTGGTCACCACATAGGCGACGAACACATATATGATAGACCTCGTTACTATCCCGTGTATAATCTCATCTCTAAACAAATTAAATAAAACTTCTGGTGTTAACATAAATGAAACAAAGTGATAATACTATGTATAGGCATACTAACACTGGTTTTTTCCCAGTCAAGGATATCCTCTTAGCCAAAATCTTTTTCGATGGCCACCTGCAACTACAAAAAAAGAATACCACCCGCTGACCATTTTTTAATGAACCCGACTAGTTTTCTGATTTCCTGTTAAATATAGCAAATTCATCAATTCTATGCAATTGATCTGATAATTCAGTTTTACTAAGTTTATAAAGTTCCCTCAATTTATCAGTGAATTTGAATTTAGTCCTGTCAGGTTCATCCAATCCATTAATTAATTCAACCATTTTAGATTCTTTCAATTTATCACTTAATTTCTTCGCATAATTCTCTGGAGATTAAAAAAATGGAAAATCACCTCCAAATTGATCAAAAATCTTTAAAAAATACGGCTGGGTTAATGGTAAAAATAATAGTCGTTCATGATTTCTTATATTTTATTTCTAATTACTATTAATATTCGATATATTTTGCTATAATTTAGTAATTATTCTATTTTCATGCGATAAATGATGTTTTCTTTTGTATATTTAAACTCTATTGCATTTTGCCGCTAGAGTATTACCTTAGACATAACAATTTATGTTTAGCGATGAGATTCAAAGAACAGTTATCCATAAACGGCTACTATTGGAATATTAAAAAATACGATGAAAATTTGGCACTGTCCCTATACCAGAAGAAACATGTTTCCACTACAGTTAGTAAACTGCTAGCCATTAGAAACATTGGTTTGGACAAGATAGATGACTTTTTGAATCCCAAGATCAAAAGCTCTCTAAAAGATCCCTATCATCTGCTCGATATGGACAGGGCTGTAAATGCTATATATGAGGCGATTCTTTCCAACAGGAAGATATGCATATTTGGTGACTATGATGTCGATGGAGCCACTGCCACTGCCCTGATGGTTTTATTTTTTAGAAACATTGGCGTTGAGGTGACGACCTACATTCCAGATAGGAGCGAGGATGGCTACGGGCTGAGTGAACAGGCCATTGAAAAACTAAAGCAACAGGGTATTAATTTCATAATTACCGTTGACTGTGGCATATCATGTTTTGACGCGGTAGAATTTGCAAAAAGTCTTGCCATCGACATAGTAATAACAGACCATCACATAGGGCCAACTCTAATGCCCAGAGCTGTAGCTGTAGTTAATCCTAATAGGCTAGATGAAAAATCCGAGTACAAATACCTAGCGGGTGTTGGAGTGGCCTTTTTAGTTTGTATAGCCTTCAATACCCATTTAAGGAACGTTGACTACTATAAAAAAAATAATCTGAAAGAACAAAATTTGCTCCGTCTCCTGGATCTGGTAGCTTTGGGAACTGTATGTGACGTTATGCCTTTAGTCAACATAAATAGAGCTTTTGTAAAGCAGGGTTTGGAGATATTTAAGAGAAAAAATAATCTTGGTTTGACGGTTCTGTCGGAGGTAATTGGTCTGAAAGAGATAAATGATACCTATCACCTAGGCTATGTGGTGGGACCAAGAATAAATGCTGGTGGTAGGGTTGGTGATGCATCTATAGGCAATAGACTGCTATCCTGTGAAGATAGAAAAGAGGCCAGATATCTGGTGGAACAGTTGAATAGTTTCAATATTGCTAGACAGAATATAGAAAAAAATATTCTCAGCGAAGCTGTTAAACAGATTAACAGTGGAGAACTATTTAACAATCCGGTGATATTCATTGAGGGAGTCAGCTGGCACGAGGGTGTAATAGGAATAATAGCATCCAGAATAAAAGACAGATACAATAGACCAGTATTCGTCATTTCAAAGGATGGAGAATTTGGTAAAGCGTCCTGCAGATCAGTGGATAAGAGTGTGGACATAGGTTCGGTCATAGTCAAGGCGAAAGAACAAAAATTAATACTGAGTGGTGGCGGTCATGCCATGGCGGGAGGTTTTACTTTCGAAATAAGTAAACTTTCAGCCATAAAAAAATTCATAGAGAGTAACATAAAAACAGAACTCAATAGCTATCTTGGTAAAAATGAAAGATACGCGGATTTGGTGTTAGGTATAGATGCCCTCAATGAACAGTTGGCAGCAGAAATCGGGCAGATTGGACCATTCGGCAGTGATAATCCGAAGCCCATAATTATTTTGGAGAATGTTGTAGTATTCAGCGCGAGAAAATTCGATAAAAATAGTGAGCATGTCCAATGTACAATTGGAACTGATGGAATTTTCGGTAGTAAAAACACCATCGTTGCCAATATTTTCAGAGTCAACAGTGAGAAAATTAACAAACTTTTATTCAGCGGTAGCAAAAATAGGTACGATTTCATAGGAAATATTTCTATAAATAAATGGCTAGTCAAGAATAACATACAGTTCATAGTTGAAGATATAATTGTAAACCAATAGTTAGTTTAAAGTGAAATTGCTAAATATTGTTATAGGACGTGATAAATGTCCGTAAAAATTTTTTAAATGACTAATAAGTTGTGAGATAATTTACATTTTTAACAAAAATAGCTCTTTACAATCAGAAAAGACTGGATCATTCTATGATCATATTTAAATATTCTGATGCTCAATGAAGGTTCTAGAAAGAAAAAGAGAATTGTGGGTAAGTTAATGAATTTCGTTTCTCGCTCCGTTCTAGCGATAGCTATTATTTTTAATATCGTAGCGGTGGCCGGAGCTGAACCTACCGAGGTAAGTAGTTTTGGGGAATTGCAAGGGGCCATTAGTACTGGAAAAACAGAAATAGCCATAAAAAATACTATAAATTTCACCGCCAATGGACCACTGATCAACTACGACAACATAGTCATCTCTGGACCTAGCGAAAATGCACCAGGTCTTCTGGATGGAAATAACAACTATAAATTTTTCATGTCTGGAGAAAATGCAAAGAATATTTCACTGAATAATCTACATCTAAGCAATGGTAATAACAAGGATGAATTTGCCATCTCAAACGATGGTGGGGCTATCCATCTGAACGCAGGAGTAGTGGTCAGCCTAGAAGGCCTTACTTTTAGCAATAATCAGACTAGATCTCGAGGAGGAGCTATCTACTCCTGGGGAACCGACAGCGACAACAAAAATAGCCTAAATTTCACGGGAAAAACCACCTTCGACAGAAACAAAACTATCGGAATCATTGGCAGTAATGGTGGAGCTGTCTTTGTCATAAATTCAATGCTGACCTTTGGAGAAGGACCAGCAACCTTTAAAGGCAACAGCAGCAGAGGCAATGGTGGAGCTATCTACGCCGAAGATTCATCACTAATCTTTGGAAAAGCAACCTTTAAAAACAACAGTAGTGCAGATAGTGGTGGAGCTATCTATGGCGGCAATGGAACAAAACTGATCTTCGGCGAAAATGTAACTTTCACAGAAAATAGTTCTGTCGGCAATGGTGGAGCCATCTATTTCTCGGGAAAGAATGCCACTAACAAAAATATTTTAAAATTTGAAGGAAATGCTTCCTTTGTGGAAAATAGCACCGCTGTAAATGGCAATGGTAAAGGTGGAGCTATCTCCGTCATATATTCATCACTAACCTTTGGAGGACTAGCAATCTTTAAAAACAACAGTAGCGCAAATGCTGGAGGAGCTATCTATGGCGACAATGGAACAGAACTGACCTTTTGCGTAGATGTAACTTTCACAGGAAATAGTTCTTTCCGCAATGGTGGAGCCATCTATTCCTGGGGATTTGGTGCCACTAACAAAAATATTTTGGAATTTAGAGGAAATGCTATCTTTGCGAGAAATAGCACCTCTGAAGACGGCAATGGTGACGGTGGAGCTATCTCCGTCATATATTCATCACTAACCTTTGGAGGACTAGCAACCTTTGAAAACAACAGAGCAAGATGCGGTGGAGCTATTTTTGCCTATAGCAGCGCATCTATAGAATTCAACAATGGCCTTCTTCTGATCGAAAATACTACAAAAAGAGCAGACAGTGGAGCCATAGATATGATTGGTAGCTCAGAAAATGAACCAATCATTATTACTATAATACAAAGAAATCCAGCTGTGCCAACGGAATTCAGTGGAAACAAATCGGGAGGAGGTGATGGACATAATGCTGTCTACATGACAAAGTACTCCCAACTGAATTTAACTGCCCATGATGGCAGCATTGATATCTTTGATGTTTTCAGTGGCGATAGAAATGAACCTGATAACATCATAACTATAAACAGAGACAATGGTTGGGTCAATATAGAGAAAGGCGGCTCCCTGGAAAATGTTAAAGTTGTCAACAGAGGAAATTTGAAATTAGCAGGAGAATCCAGAGGATT
>JAITAR010000103.1 GCA_031284025.1 Rickettsiales bacterium
ATAACCCAATCGCCATAAAAATAGGTAAGAATACCGATTTCGCTAAATTGAGACAGATAGTGTCCATATTAAATCCAGAAAATGATAGAGGAAAAATTATTTTAACTTCAAGATTTGGAGTTGGAAACTCCGCAAAATTTTTGGCCCCCATCATAGAGGATATGAAGTCTAGTAGGCTGAACGTTATCTGGTGCTGTGACCCCATGCATGGTAATACAAAAAAGCTGGAGAATGGGCTAAAGACCAGAAATTTCTGTGACATTCTGGCAGAGTTCAGGGAATTTTCTGAGGTCTGTGGTTCGGCAAACGTGTATGTTGGAGGGATTCATATAGAGGCAACGGCAGAGGATGTCACGGAGTGTTGTGATGAGGAAATTTCTCTAGGGGATTTGAATAAAAACTTTAAAAGTCTCTGTGATCCGAGGCTAAA
Source organism: Rickettsiales bacterium (assembly GCA_031284025.1). Taxonomy (GTDB): domain Bacteria; phylum Pseudomonadota; class Alphaproteobacteria; order Rickettsiales; family UBA1997; genus CALXRO01. Next base: position 431 of record JAITAR010000103.1, read on the forward strand.
CTATAGACAATCTTTAGAGTTAATTAATAAAATCAAGTTTGTACTTTCCTAGAGGCCGAAATAATCTCTCTATATATCAGTTCAATTGACTCTGCTGGTAGATCCTCTGATGCAAGTTCACACAGTCTCTCCAGTAGTTCTTTCTCCCTCATGGGATGGTGAACTGCGATGCCATTCTTTTTTTTGTACTCGCCTATTTTTTTGGAAATGCTCATACGCTCTTTTAGCATACTGACTATATTCCTGTCACACCTGTCAATTTCTTTTCTCAGTTCCTCTAGCATATTGTGTATTGACGAAAACCTTGTGCTATATATTATTTTTAGTGTAAACTAATGCAAGGCGGGATGTTGAAAATTCTGATTATAAATGGTCCGAATCTGAACATGCTCGGGCTAAGGGAACCCGGCATATATGGAAATAAAAGTCTAGAGGACATAAAAAATGAGTGCCTCGGTGAGGCGCAATCTATGGGTATGGAAATAGATTTTATCCAGAGTAATATAGAAGGAGAGTTAATAACTACCATACAGCAGTCCCTAGGGAAGTATGACGGTATAATAATTAACCCAGCTGCCTATAGCCATACGTCTATAGGCATACTTGATGCTCTAAAATCTGTGAATATTCCAACGGTGGAAGTGCATTTGTCAAACATATATAAAAGAGATGAATTTAGACACAAATCCTATGTATCCCTCTACGCAACTGGTGTTATAGGTGGTTTCGGCTCCTATGGCTACATTTTGGCTCTAAAGGCGATATATGCCGAATTGAGTAAAAAATAATCGGCCAGCACAAGGGCCACCATAGCTTCACCAACGGGCACAACTCTGATTCCTAGACATACGTCGTGTCGGCCTGTGGTTGAGATTCTGGTGTTTTTAAAATCTTGCGCTAGAGTATTTTGCTCTATGGCAATTGAACTTGTTGGTTTAATGGCGAAGCGAACGACTATATCCTGTCCTGTGGATATTCCACCGAGTATACCACCCGCATGATTGGATTCAAAGTTAACTCTGTTATTTTTAAAGTTCATCTGATCACAATGCTGTGAGCCTCTCATTTCCACAACATTAAGACCATCTCCAATTTCTACAGATCTAACGGCATTTATTCCCATAATTGCTCTAGCTAACTCGGCATTAAGCTTATTGTAAACGGGTTCCCCAAGACCTACATCTACACCTCTAGCCCTAATTTCCACTAGTGCCCCAATTGAATCTCCTTGATTTTTTAATTTATCTAGTAATATCCTCCATCTCCCCACTAAATCCTTGTCTGGACAGAAAAATGCGTTTTGGTCTATTTCATCCTCACACCATTCGTTTATTTTTAAATCTCCGATTTGGATCAGAGCCCCCTTTATACAAATGTGGGGAATAATTTTTCTTGCAATAGCTCCGGCGGCAACTCTCACAGCAGTTTCTCTGGCAGAAGCTCGTCCTCCGCCTCTGTAATCTCTATTGCCATATTTCATGAAATATGTGTAGTCCGCATGCCCTGGACGAAATAGATTTTTTATGTCAGAATAATCTCTATCCTTTGAATTCTCATTGCCTATGATAAACGATATGGGAGTGCCAGTTGTTTTACCATCGAATAGACCAGACAAAATCTCAACCCTATCGCTTTCGTTTCTCGGGGTTGTGCCAGAAATATTCTGTCCCGGCCTTCTCTTTGCCATATGGTGTGCTATATCATCCTCCGATAGTTTAATATTTGGAGGTACACCATCCAGCACGCCACCAATACATGGGCCGTGGCTTTCTCCCCAGGATGTTAGTTTTAAAATGTTTCCAAAGGAATTCCCAGACATTTCATTTTCAAATTTTCAGTTTATTTCACTAGGTATATGTTGGATATATTTTTTATAAAATGAAATCCCTAGCTCTGGTTGGTTTTATGGGTAGCGGAAAAACCACGGTTTCCTTTTACCTGGCAAAGCATTACAATTTGAAACAAATTTCCGTTGATAGGGAAATTGAGAACAGCACTGGAAAAAGCGTGGGGGAAATTTTTTCAGAGTTTGGGGAGAAATATTTTAGAGAACTGGAACATGGGGAAATCAGTAGGCATTTGGAAGAGAAATGTATTTTTGATCTAGGTGGCGGGGCCTTTATTCAAAAGAGAAACAGAAATTTACTAGAAAAATTTGCTGTAAAAACAGTTTTTCTAGATGTTCCATTCGGTCTAATCTGTAGAAGACTTGAAAACGAAAGAAATACTAGGCCGCTACTCTCTGGAGATAATTGGAAGAAGAAGGCTCTGGCACTATTGGAAGAACGTTATGGAGTTTATAGCAAAGCGAACATTTGCATTAGGGTAAAGGAAAATGATTCGGCACTGGATATAGTTAGTTATATAGTAAAAACGTTAGAAAATGAAAAAAGTTAGTGTAAAACTGTCTACCAATGGCTACGATATTCTGATTGGAAGCGGACTTCTCAGAGAAAGTGCCGAGCTAATTAACGGTGTTTTCCCGATAAATAAATGTAAAAAAGCATTTGTCATAGCCGACGAAAACATCAGAACATTCGGATACCTCGAGACTCTGAACGATAATCTGAAGAGAGTGGGCTATGAATATATGAATATCGTTATTCCTCCAGGAGAAAAAAGTAAATCCTTTAGAGTATTTGAGAGGACAGCGGAATTTATTTTGCAAAATGGACTAAGTAGAAGTGATTTTTTGGTGGCTCTGGGTGGAGGTGTTGTCGGAGATCTAGTTGGATTTTTAGCATCTGTTCTACTTAGGGGAATACAATTTTTGCAAATACCCACAACGCTACTGGCACAGGTAGATAGCTCCGTTGGTGGTAAAACGGGAATAAACAGTAATTCTGGGAAAAATCTAATGGGAACATTTCATCAACCTAGGTTGGTTATTATAGATCCACTAACTCTAGAGACTCTACCCCCAAGAGACCTAAGGGCTGGTTACACAGAGGCTCTAAAGTATTCTCTGGTCATGGATAGAGATTTTTTTCACTATCTAGAGAAAAACGGAAAGAGGTGTATAGATTTAGACCCTGATGTATGTGACTATGTTATCCAAAAAAGTTGTCAGAGCAAGGCTTACATCGTAGAGCAGGATGAATATGAGACTAAGGATATAAGAGTTATTTTAAATCTTGGCCACACATTTGGTCATGTTTACGAAAAAATCGCTAATTTTGATGAAAGAAAGATTAGGCATGGTGAAGCAGTCGGCATAGGTATATTACAAGCTTTTCAATTGGGAAGCAAAATTGGTATAGGTGATGAAGGTGAACTTAATTTACTACTGGGTCATTTTGATAAATTAGGTCTATTTAATTTTGATGACCTGGGGAAAATAGGAGATTTTAGAGACGTTAGCCATGAAGTTTTTATGAATCTCATGAAAAAGGACAAAAAATCTGAATGTGGAAAAATAAATCTAGTTCTGTGCGAAAAAATCGGTGTAGCAAGACTGTTCAGGGGTATACCGGAGGAAAAAATTATTAATTCATTTTTTTGAAAACGCGCCCATAGCCATATTTGACAGTTAAAATAGATACTGTACAAGTATTGGCAAGCAATCTAGTAAAGATTTATGGAAAAATTGTTCTATCTGACTACAAACGAACATAAAGTTAAAGAAGCAAACAAGTTTTTTGGAGAGAAGTATGGATTTAATCTGGAAATAATTAGCCCGGACTTTGAAATACTTGAAATTCAGGCTAAAACATGCGCTGAGGTTGCTAGATTTAGTGCAAAATATGCCTGTGAAAAATTAGGGTATCCCGTTCTGAAGTCCGATAGTGGTTTGTACGTTGACTGTTTAGGTGGTTTGCCAGGACCCTACAACTCGTACTTTGACAAACAGGTGGGTATCGATAAGTTTTTGACAATGTTGGATAGTGAAACTAATAGAAGGGCAAGACTAGAACATTGTTTTGCCTACTGTGAGCCCGGTCAGGAGCCAGTGGTTTTCAGCGGAGGTGGAGTTGGTGTAATTTCCCACAGGAGCAGAGGGGAATTGGGTAGATGGCACGATAGGTTCTTTATTCCAGAGGGAGAAAACAGAACACTCAGTGAACTGAGAGCAATAGATCATGAGTACGAGGCCACATTCTGGGGAGATGCTAAAGACCAATTTGCCAGGTGGTATATTAAAAAACTAGAGGCCAGGGCTACCCAAGAATCTTCTGTGTCTGAGCAGAGCCATCGCTATGGCTCATCGAAGCCTAAATCTAGGGTAGGCTCAAACGTTGCCCAGGAGGATGATAAGATTGAGAGATTTCCGGTATATGAAGTTGGACATATATTTAACCCAATTAATATATCCTATGACAAACCAGTGCTAAAACTACATAGCATTGGGATTAGCTATCCATGTCGTTTGGATGCTATGGCCATTGATCCGTGTGCAGTTGCCTACAATGATACTTTATCCTATCGGCCGGGGGAAGTTGTGGTCTCCATTGAAAAATTTTTGCGCATCAGAACTGAAGTTATTGACGAAAATTTCGGTGAACTCAGAGTTTCACAGAGAACAAGGAGGACTGTTCTTGTGAAACATGCCTATAAATTGATGTGTGCTGCCCTGAATGTGACTCCATCGCTATCCATTGAGGTTATTGATGATGGCATACCAAAGCACTGTGGCTTCGGCTCTAGCAGTTCAACCATAGCCGGCGTTTGTGCCAGCATTAATGAGTTATATGGAAATCCAATTGAAGTACTAGATTTAATAAGATATGTAGCCATGAACCACGGAGAGGAGGTGGCCGATAGCGAGGAAAACAAACTTAAAGCAGTTCAGTGCATTGGTGGTGGAGCGAGTGGTGGTATGTTGGATAGTGGCATAATAGTGATAGCTGGACAGTCAACTCCCATAGCCGCAGTTAGCTATGACGCCGATGTAATAATAGGAGTACCTTTGGATTTTAGGCAGAAGGATGCTGCAGAGCTGATGGAGCTTGAAGAAAATAATCTATACAAATTTGTCAAGACTGGTGAGAAGTATAGAGAAAATATAGCCTATAATTTTTTACATAGGGTTTTGCCCGGCATGGTTCATGGAGATCTAAGGGCTCTGTCGGATATAGTTTTTGACTATAGGTTTAATATGGGTAGTATCGAAAATTGTTCTTTTGTTTTTCCTCCGATGATTGACCATGCAAAAGCTCTATCTAGTCTCTATAGGAATGGAATATGTGAAATGCTTTCACTGTCCTCGGTTGGTCCAGCCTTTTTTGCAGTTCTTAGAGGGGATTCTAATAGAAGGCGGGTTATTGAGGTAATGAGAAACCTAGGAATGAGCATTATAGAGACAAGGATATTTAACAATAAGTACATTATTTCTTCTAAGAATTAATTAATGGAGTCTTTTGGTGAGTAGTGGTCACGTTTTTTGTTTTGATAGGGGGTTTAGGGAGGACTATTCTTTTTCCGTTTGGAAGCCGATAGATATGACCTTATCTGGGACATTTCTTGCCGAAAGAAACATTTACTTAGATCCAAACGAGGTGAGCATGGTAGTTTCTAGTTATCCCAGTCACGATCTAGAGGAAAAATTGAAACGCAATTTGCTAGAATTCTATGGGATTAAATATGGAAAAATTGTGCTAGGAGCGGGTTGCAATGGTATAATCCAGAACCTAGCTAAAGTTCTTTTCAGAGACAAGGGAGAATTACTTACCAGTTTCTACGTCTTTCATCAGATGGAGTATGCTGTAAATTCCCTGGGAGGGAGAACTATTAGCATTGGGCACAATGACGATTTTTCAGTAGATTTTGACAGAATGAAGGAGAACATAAATAGAAACACCAGAGCAATATTTCTGTGTAATCCGAACAATCCAACGGGGTTTTACGAAAGAATGGACAAAATTATTGATTTAGCTCGCTATGCAAAAAATATACCAATAATTTTGGATGAATCGTGCATTGATTTTTCAGAAGAAAAATCGATACTAGGCCTTGGAGAAAATCAGGATAATTTAATAGTTGTAAATTCCCTTTCAAAATCATTTGGATTGGCGGGGTTACGTATTGGCTATGGCCTATTTTCAGAGAAATTCTACAATCTATTCGTAGAGAATACGAGTAGATATGAAATATCTAATCTGTCGTTATATTATGCTAACTTTTGTTTTGATAGGGATTTGATAGCGAAAAATATAAGATTGGTAATAGATGAAAGAGAGTTGCTAAGAAATGCTATGGGCTATTCCGGCATAGATGTAATTGAGTCGCACACAAATACTCTCATGACGAAGAATATTTTCAGTGATAACTTCTTCCATACTCTGGAGGAAAATGGAGTTTCGGTTGTAAGAGTGAGGAACGAGCTAGGTAAACACATGTTTCGGATAGCTGTACAGAATCCTGAGACAAACAGGAAATTTATTAATGTTTTAAAAATGCTACGGGGAAAATATGAAAATATCACTCGCTACGAATTTTGATGATGATTTAATTACCCAAATTAGCGGGTACCCAGTCTATGAAATATACGGAAAACTCAAAACCGACATCTTTGGGGGGGGTCGTCCATCTAACACTCTTGATGATCTAAGTAGAGCGAAGTTAGAATCACATGTTAGGTTGGCGAGAAGAAACAATATAAAGTTTAACTATCTACTGAATAGTGCCTGCTTTAACAATAGGGAGATGGATAAAAAATGGCAGGATGAAGCCATTAGTTTTCTGAATTATCTCAGGGACATAGGTGTTAATGCACTAACAGTTAGCAACCAACTACTATTAAAACTGGTAAAAAAATATTTTGACTGCTTCAGTGTGAGAATTTCTATATTCTCGTGTGTTAGTGACTATGCAAGAGCCAGACAATGGGAGGAGATGGGAGCAGACTTTATATGTGCAGATATCTACAGTCTCAATAGAAATTTCAAAGAAATAGAAAAAATAGTTAAAAACCTAAAGACAGCGAAACTAGAGCTATTGGCTAACGTCAGTTGTCTGAAGGCCTGTCCCTATGCCATGTCCCATGCCAACTCAATAGCCCACGCCTCAAATAGCTACGAGCCAAATGAAAAATCTGTAGACTATTGTATTCTGCATTGCCAGAGGGATGAGCTACTAAATCCCATTGAATATATTAGATCTTGCTGGATAAGGCCCGAAGATATAAAATGCTACGAACGCATTGGAGTAGAACATTTCAAGCTCACAGAAAGAGGCATCCCAACTAGAGAACTGGTTAAAAGGGTAAAGGCGTATTCAGAGGGTCACTATGATGGGAATCTCATTGATCTAGTTCTAGGACATGGTTTTGAGGACCCATTGGATGATAATAGCGCTCAGATATCCTATCGCACGAACAGCGAGCTAAACAGTGTATCCGACATCGCCGATGAGATTTTTAAAATAAGGGGTATGGGTAGAGCGAGAAAAGTACCTAGTCACATCTACATAGATAATAAAAAACTAGACGGTTTCATTGATTATTTTATTGAAGGTAAATGTAGCGGTCTGTGTGACAAATGTACTTATTGTAAAAACTACTATGAGAAATCAGTAGTCCTAAACGAAGAGGTAAGGAGTAAATTGCTAGCATTGTACAGAAAATTTGATGAAATCCTGATTTAAATGGAGGACCTTTGAAAATATATTTAGGTGGAAATTCTGGAGTTGGGAAAACATCAATTCTAAATGAGTTTAAAATGAGAAATCCGTCCTTTAGCTGTCTGAGCGGTTCCCAGATCATAATGGAAGCCTATAATCTACATTCCAGAGAGGAAATATGTGGAATAGAGGTTGAAAGTGCTGATCTAGAGAAAGTCTATGAAAAGTACGAAAACCTAGTCGTTGATGGGCATTTTCGCCTGTGCGATGCTGAAAAACACCTAATGAATATTTTCATCTACGTTACTGCAGAACCAGAGAAAATATTACTAAGACGTACTCTTGACAAAGGAAGAAAACGTGAGTTGTCCCTTGAGGCAATCAGGAAAGAGGAGTCTGAGTCAGTGCAGAGAGCAAGAATGAGTGGAGTCCATCCAATTTTTGTGCTAGAAAATAATGATACCCTAGATGAAGCCATGGATAACCTACTAAGAATAATATCGTGCCACCAAAAACTCCTGTCGATACCACCTGAAACGGAACATGAGTTCATCAGGATTAGTAATCTAAAGATTGTCAATGACCTAGAGATATATGGCGCCCCTCCAGTCACAGCCAAAAAACAAATAACTCTCATTAGTATAGTTGAGAATCCAAAAATACAGAGGAATGTGGAATGGAACAGTCTCTCCTACCACGGCATGTTTTTTACCGCAGTTATTCTTTTACTAGTAGCATTACGTAAAAAATCTGGTTCTTAACCAGTTTATAATTTTATTTGTTTTCTGCACTTCAACTTTGCCGAATCTACTCACCCTCTCTTCGTGAAGTTTACTCTTTTTCTAATATCTTTATAAGCTTCTAACGGGGTTGTTTTTGAATGCTTTTTATTCTTTTCCTCCATATTCACATCAATATTATAAGTCAACCAGACTTAAAATATTCGTTACTGCCCATCATTTCTTGACATATTTTTTGATATATCCTTCCAATATCATTAACTATATCAGGTCAATATTTAGGAAGACAAAGGAGAGTTGTATATGTAAATACTGTGATTCTATAAACACAGTATCTTAACTTTAACCTCCTCTAGGAATATAATCATGTATCTAAATGATAAAGATTATATGAACATAACACAGGAAAAAGCTCAGAGGAACAGAAAGATATAATGGTACTACCTCAATCATGTTTATCAAAATATTTCTTCTTTCTCCTGGAATAGATGGCCGAAAGTCTTGGACTAAGCTTAATGGGGCCTCCAATCCAGGAAAAAACACCTGGGGTTGGGCCAGTTGCTGCTTTGGAATGGTGCCGGTGCTCCAGGTTATCCGATAGAATAGTCCCATTCGCCAGTGGATGGAAAGATATTCTTGTCGGAACTGGGATAAACTCAAAAAATAATCTTAAACCTAATTACTATTGATGTTAATTTCTAACCGATGCATAATACATTGTTATCGGTCTCGATAAAATTAGGATTTTTATGGATAATAAAGACAAAGTGACTGATCTTGGAATTAGCAAAGGGGATTTAAATGATTTCCTGGGGCATGTAATTGAAGCTGCCGTCGATGAATTGACTCATGCTATGAGTTGCAGTAGCAGTGATGAGGCGGCAATGAAAAGTCTCTCGGTTCTAGTTGTTAATATCTCGAAACAGGAAGGAAATAAGGAGAAATTGATTGATGTGATGAGGGAGTTGTTCTTCTATGATGAAGATGACAAATACAACGGTCTCAGCTTAGAGGAAAGGTTTAGGGAATTTATAAAGAAAATATCAGAGTTGGCAGGTGTTGATCTTTATAGCGGCGGTGAGAAAGGAAAAAGGAAAGATATTATTTTATTCTCTGACGTCGAGAAAGAAAACGCTAGGAAATTTTTAGCCAATAGGGGAGGAATAACATATTATGATGAGGGTAATTTTATAGCTCTCTGGGCTATCATGGAACAACTCGGAAGAGAGATAGTCATAGCCAACAGGAGGGCCTCAGTGAAAAGAGGAGATGAATTTGAGCCAAGACATCCAACAAGTCTCCATAATATAGAATCTCTGATGGATATCGAATCGGTCAAAGCTCGCATCAATGGAGGGTTTCCCGCTGATATGGCAGTGGAATCAGATTATCAAGAAAAAATTGAAAGATTGGAATCAAGCATCAGTGTTCAGAAGATTGTGAATCTAGGTCATTTTTCTAGGTACGGTAGGGATATGATGCTCCTTCCTCCAGGATCAGAATTACGTAGCCAAATGTCTCCGATACTCTCTGAATGCAGGAATTATTTGTATGGAGAGGAATCATCAAATAATGTCCCCGAAGAGGATTTTGATGCCTTTGTAGAGCGCTACCTAAGGAATCCCAGGATAAAGGAGTTAATTAGCAAAAAAATCGAAGATGTTGAAAGGACCATTGAAAACGAGAATGTGAGAATAATACCAGAAGATTGTGGTACAGTATACTTTTCTACTAATGGAAGAGAGACGTGTCATTCTTGTTCGAATTTCTATGGCAAAAACGACGACAAAAAGGCTAAATGTGCCGATATACTGCTTGAGAATATAAATAAAGCGCCCCTGGGACAGTTTGCAGAATATTTTATAAAGGATGGAGGTACAAATCTGACATTCGACTTTTGGTTTAGTCGGTTATTTGCCTCTATGGCCGACGACGTTATTCTGCGCTCTGATAAAGCAATTCCCGTAGGAAACATTCTGGCCAGTTCGGAATTACCGGCCGCATTAATGAATATTCATGAAGATAAAGAGAAGGCAAATCGGTTTATCAAAAATAACCCAAGTTTACCATTTACAAACAAAGGCCCAAGGGATGAAATAAAAAAATCTGACACTCTCTACGTGGCTGGAGAGTATTTAGTGGAGAGGTACAGAGAGGCGATGAAAAAAGTGGGAGTGTATGATGCGGATAGTGAAAAAAATTTCATGTCAAATGAATTCGAAGAGTTGAGAAAGAAAATAAACGAGTACATGGGAGAAGAGGTGAAATTTAAGGAGCTAGAAAAAAAATTGGATAAAATAAAGGAAAAAGAACTGGAGAAGAATGCTAGAGAAAATAAACAGCGTAGTGGAGCCTATGAACTAGATGGAGAAAAACTAGTCCGTCTGCAAAGGCTCTATGGCTGGGAAAAACCAGGACAACTGAGAAAGATGGAGCTAATGAATTTAGCGGGCCTAGAGATCCAGAAACAATTTATCAAAAATATAGAAGAGAACAGAGCGATGGAAAATAGTGAACCGGAAAGAGAAGAGAAAGATCCTGACGAAGGGAAAGATCCTGACGAAGGGAAAGATCCTGACGAAGAGAAAGCTCCTGACGAAGGGAAAGATCCTGACGAAGGGAAATATCCTGGCGGGGTCGAAGCGTTTATGAGAGCTGTTCTGCACCAGAGTAAGAAATGGCTTGATCTAGCGACAGAAAAAATTTCTCTAATTAAAATCAGGAACCTAGGGAAACAGTTAAGTTCTCATATTCCGTTCATTGGTAAAGAGAAAAAAAATAGAGATCTTTAAAAATAACTATAATTCAAATCTTTTCATCTACGGATTCCATCGGACTGTCTGGAAATGATAGGCCGTATTTTCTGAAATAATCCAGAGTAGCAAATTGGGGAAACAGCTAGGAGTTGCCTATTTTGCAGGATAGGGCATAGAGGCCGTGGTTTGGTTTCCTCGGCAATGGATTTTGTAAAAAAATTTTGAAATCATTCGATAACTATAACACTCACAAATAATTTCTTAGTCTGACTCTGCTTATGAGCTATAGATACACTCCCAACAGGAAAATATTTTGGAGAAAGGACTATGGCGCAGAAAGAAATTATATCTTCACCACAGCAATCATTATGACTGCAAAATATCTCGAAGATATTTGGTGTGCCCTGTTTAGAGACAGCCTCATGATCTGCTGCTCTGTCTTTACTGGGGATCCTGAGACCTATAGAAATATCTTATAAAGCGAATTTCACAGGTTGTTCTCAACAAATGTGAGTGGAACAGATCAGTCTATTCCACTC
>JAITAR010000062.1 GCA_031284025.1 Rickettsiales bacterium
ACCCCAAAGAGATTCAACGGTTATTTTCATACCGTTAGACAGAATAAGGTCTATATTATGTGACTCAGGATGTATACTTTTCTTTGGCATCTTTACACATTAAAGGCATGGACTGTATGTTACCTATAGGGTACTAAAAGTCAATCAGTTTTCAAAGCCAGGAAGAGATAAAATTATAGCTCAGAAATCCGTGAAATACTGAAAACACAGTCGAAACAATTTTTTGAGGTTCCAGAGTGATTAAACTGAACAGTTTTAAAAACAAATCTAGTTCCTCTTCTTCGATTAAATTTTTCATGTATCAAACTCTCAGTGGTCCAAGTCCAAGGGTATAGTTGAAAAAAATAAATTATTAGCTAAAGTTAGTGCATTCACATAAATTGCCATAGAGAAATGGAAGATTTACAGAGTGGTTTTGATTCTAGAGAGTTGGAGAAAAAATGGCAGGAGTATTGGCAAAAGAATGGTATATATAGGTTTGATTGGCAAGATGTTCGAAGAGAAAATATTTACTCAATAGATACTCCACCACCCCATGTATCCGGGGTACTACATATGGGACATGTCTTCGGCTATTCCCAGATGGATATGGTTGCTAGATTTCAACGCATGCAGGGGAAGAATGTCTATTTTCCTGTCGGCTATGATGATAATGGACTTCCGTCGGAGAGATACGTTGAAAAAAAAATAAACAGAAAAAGTAAAGAAATGGAGCGAAGGGAATTTGTCAAAATTTGTGAAAGGGAAATTAGAGAGGCGGAGCGACTGATAGAAAACCTTTTTGTTAGGGCAAGCTATTCCTTTGATTTTCAGGAGGAGTATAGAACTATTTCAAAAATGTCTTCAAAGATGTCTCAGCTGTCGTTCATAGACCTCTATAGAAAAAATTTGCTGCAGCGAGAAGAGGGCCCAGTCATCTGGGATGTGGTGGATCAGACAGCTCTCGCCCAGTCGGAGCTAGAAGATAGGGATATCGAGAGTCAAATGAACTATCTTTCTTTCGGAACAAAAAATGGCAGAGAAATTGTGATAATGACAACTAGACCAGAATTGCTGCCGGCTTGTGTTGCAGTTATGTGCCATCCCGATAGCTATGGCGACTATGAAAGCGATAGTGCTATTACTCCGTTGGGGGTGGAAGTTAAAATCATTGCCGATGATAGAGTTGAGAAAAATAAAGGAACTGGCTTTGTTATGTGTTGTACCTTTGGAGATCAGACTGATGTGGAATGGTGGAAGAAATACGGTCTGCCGCTCAGAATTGTAGTCGACGATAGGGGTTTTTTGGATTTGGAGTGCGTCAAAAGTATGATTGACAGAGAGTATATGAGGCTAGATGGTCTAAGTGTTAAAAAAGCTCGAAGTCAAATACTAGAATTTTTAGTTAGGGATGGCAAAATTTCTAGAAATCCGGAAAAGATAGTGCATGCGGTAAAAGTGGGAGAGAGATCAAAGTCTCCGGTAGAGTTTCTAGTGAAGAAGCAGTGGTTCATTAAAGTTTTGGATTCTAGGGATGATTTACATAGGCAGGCGGATAGGATAAATTGGAAACCAAATTGGATGAAGACTAGATTGCACAATTGGATAGATGGTTTGAATATGGAATGGTGTATTTCTAGACAGAGGTTTTTTGGCGTAGCGATACCACTTTGGTATTCTCGTAGAAAAGGAGAGGAGGGAAAAATTCTACTGCCGGAGATAGATCGGCTACCTATCGATCCGCTAGAGAATTTGCCGCCGGGCTATAGTAGAGATGAGGTTACGGCAGAAGTTGATATACTTGATACCTGGGCAACGTCGTCAATTTCGCCACAGCTGTCTATCCACGGAATAGATGGACAGCTGAATGATGACGCCGCGAGATATGATGTACTTAGGACTCCTTTTGATCTGAGAGCCCAGGGACATGATATAATAAGGACATGGGCATTTTACACTATACTTAAGAGCTACTATCACAGTAACTCTATTCCCTGGAAAAATATAATGGTAAATGGCTGGTGTTTGGCTTCAGATGGAACAAAGATGTCAAAATCACTTGGCAACGTGATAGAACCTATAAAAATATTTGATCAATTTGGCTCCGACGCCATAAGATATTGGACTGCAAAATCTGGAGTCGGTGTGGATACCAGCTATCAGGAAAATATCGTGAAAAATGGAAGGAAACTCACTATAAAGCTATTTAATGTCGCTAAATTTGTGGAGATCCATTTTAGGAGCTGTATTGTGGATGCTGAAGACGTTGAATATGACGTTAGAGACTTAAAAATATTTAAAACTATGGATCTTTGGCTTCTAGATAGAATGAATAGCCTTATAGATGAATATAACAGAGCTTTCAACAGCTATGAATATAGTAGAGCACTGGAGTTGCTGGAGGATTTTTTTTGGAACTATTTTTGCGACAACTATCTGGAGATAGTTAAAATTAGATGCTATGGTCTTAAAAGTACCAAATATGAGGGTATGAATCTCGATTATGAAGAGCGACAAAAAATAGAAAGATCACAGCAGTCGGCCGTTAGAACTTTATACTACAGCTATAACAATATATTGAAACTATTTGCTCCATTTGTTCCGGTGATATGTGATGAAATTTATTCTTGTCTTTTTGGAGAGGAATTTAATCTGTTAAAATCTATACATGTACGTGGTAACTGCGCAAAGATAGCTAATATTACCATTAGTGACGATGTTAGGATTATAGGACAAACTGTATTGAAAATTGTGGCGGAGGTGAGAAAATATAAATCTGAAAGAAATTTTTCTCTGAAAGAGAAACTAGAAGGATTGAAAATTTGTGCTCTCTGTGATCTAACTTCCGTCATCAGCGAAATAGAAAATGTGTGTAACACCAAAAATGTGACTATTACTAGGGGTAAGAACTATGGTGTAGATTTTAGTTAGAAATTTTGTCTGTGATTGTTTACTTTAAATAAATATATCCGTATATTCTAGGAAAATATTTTGTTTGTCTATATGCATTTTTTAAGTGTATTTTTGGTTGATTTACTGTCGTTCCTGATTTTGCTGTCGACTATAGTGATGGTTCACGAGTTCGGGCATTACTTTTTTGCTGTAGCAAATGGGGTAAAGGTTGATGAATTTGCTCTGGGCTTTGGTAGAGAAATTGTTGGCTGGAACAGCAAAAATGGTACTCGATGGAAAATATGTATTTTACCTTTTGGAGGATTTTGCAGATTTTTTGGAGATGAAGATGCTTCGTCCGCCGTTGTAAAGAGAGATAAAATTGAAAAACTCTCTGAGCAAAGCAAAAGTATGTGTTTACACTGTAAAACACCATGGCAGAGAATGCAGATACTGGTGGCGGGACCTTTATTCAATTATCTGCTGGCCATTGTATTTTTTACTTTATTTTATTACCACATTGGCATTGTGACATTTAGCAATGGGATTGACGGAGTTGTCTCCGGTGGTGCGGCTGAAAAGGCGGGAATTATGGTGGGAGATATAGTGGATAGAGTGGACGGTGGTAAGATTAGGGATTTTAGCGATCTGCAACAGAGAGTGTTGGCTAGTCTTGGTAGGCCTATGCTGGTGGAAGTCATCAGAGACGGTAAAACTGTAGCGATGAGGGTGGTTCCGGATATGAAGGCAACTATAGATATTTTTGGAAAAACAATTGAAACTCCGGTAATAGGGGTGGAATCGCGTAAGTCTTCTGAACCAAAGAGGAGCAGTGTGTTGGAAGCATTTTTCGAATCATTGAGACACGTCTATAAAATAAGTGTCACCAGCATGGTGGCAATTTACCGGATGATATTTGGTCGACGAGATGTTGGTGAAATTATGGGACCAATAAAGATTGCAAAATATTCTGGTACTATTATCAGAAAGGGGATTTGGGGATTTATTCATTTTATGGCCATGACATCCGCTGGTCTTGGCTTTATGAATTTACTTCCCATACCGATGTTAGATGGAGGACAGTTGGTCCTGTGCCTAGTCGAGATAGTACGAAGAAAGCCACTGAGCGAAAAATTTGAAAATATTTTAGCTAGGTTCGGATTTTTTTTACTAATATTTTTAACTATTTTTACTCTAATTAAAGATATAATTGGGATTTTTTAATGAAAAAAGAATATTGTTTATTAATAATTTTGTTTTTTTGTGTGTTTTGCGACTGTGTATGCTCCAGAGCGGCAACCGACATAGAAAAAATAACAATTTCGGGTAATAAAAACTATAACTCCTACTACTATTCAGATCTTATAGATGACACCATTGGTAACAGTTATAGTGGCGATACAAAAAACGACATAGAAAAGACTATATTTGGCACCAGCCATATAGAGCGGATCGGTGTTAACCATGATGGAGGCTCTAAAACCGTAAATGTAGCTGTAGAGGAAAAGCCAATGGTGAGAAAATTGGTTTTCAATGGTGACGGCTCTAAAGATCTGAAGGAGGATTTTCTGAAGAAAAATATAAAATTGAAAGTTGGTAGAGTTTTTTCCGACAAATACTTGTTTGACGACAGGATCACCCTATTCAATTTTTACAAATCGGAGGGTTATTTTCACGCGGAGGTATTGCCGGAAATAAATTATCTGGATGATAACTCTGTAGAGATTATCTTTAAAATATCTAAAAAAAAGAAGGCTAGAGTAAGAAAAATTTATTTTACTGGTAACAAATCCTTCAGCGACGGCACTCTAAAAAGTGAAATTTTCAGCAGGGAGAATAGATTCTACAGGTTCGGCAAACCAATAAACTATGATCTAAATGTTCTAGAATACGATGTGTATCTTCTGGAGCAGTTTTACCAGTCAAATGGCTTTTTTGATGTAAAAATTCTGCCAACAAATGGCATAGCTAATGAAGAGTCAGGAAGCTTTGACATAGTGTATTCTATAGAGGAAAACCAAAAATATACCTTTGGTAACATCAATGTGGAAGATCACGTGAAGAAGGTGGAAAAGGATAAACTCGATCATGTTGTCGGAAAAATAACGAAGGGAGATACCTTTAATAGAAGTTTTGTCAGAGACATCATGGACGAACTAAATAATCTCTTTTTGGAGAGAGGATATTTGCTTACGCACATAGATCCGAGGTTTACTAAAAATGACAATGGTCACATTGATATAGTTTTTGAAATTAACCATAGCATCAGCAGTAGTAGAAAATACATAGGTAAAATAGACATAATTGGAAATTCAAAGACTTGCGACTACGTAATAAGGCAACAGCTAAATATAGCTGAGGGAAATCAATTTAACGATTTTCTGCTAAGGGATTCTATGAGAAGGGTTAAAAATCTCGGATTTTTTGAAGAAGTTTCCTATGAGGAAAAAGAGAAAACTCCTAAGAGTCAAAAAAATCCTAAGGATTTTGAGGCACAATCTAGAGAAAAAAAGAGAGAGCTGCTTAAAAATCAGAAAGATGTAGAAGTCACAGTTATTGAGGGGAGTACTGGCCTTATTAATGCATCTCTTGGTTTTTCATCTGTAGATAGTTTCTACTTTAGTGCAGGCTATAGCCAGAGGAATTTGTTGGGTAGAGCAATAACTTTGGATACGAATGCCAGATTTTCCAGAAGTTCTACATTAATCAATCTCGATTTTTCTAAGCCCGAGTTATTTGCCACAAAGATCTCGGGAGGCCTTGGGTTTATGTTCGACGACGAACGAAATACGAGTAATAGAAACTTTAATTTTGGCTTTGATGAGTATTTAACTGGTGCCAACGGTTTTCTGGGACTAGATATAACTGATAACCTATATCAAAGGTTGTCCTACAAATATGAATACAAAAGAATAACCAAAACTGAAAATCGAAATCCTGAGATTTTTCCAGAACACTCCGTCAAAACGTCGGAAATTTCCACTAATCTAATATATGATAGGCGGAATAGTCGCTACGGTTCCGCAAAAGGCTTTATAACTAGCCTAGATCTGTCCATGGCTGGAATTGGAGGAAATAAGGATTACATCAGAGGGGTTTGGCATTTAGCAATGTACTATCCTATATATTTAAATAAAGTTATATTTAAATTTGAAACGAGAATCGGCCTCATAAGATCTATAAATAACAACCCTCTCTACATGGTAGATGGATTTTATCTAGGTGGACGCCGAATGAGAGGTTTTGAACATGGGGGTATTGGTCCGAGAATGAGGAATATCTACGATAAGCATTTGGAAATTGGTCTCGGAGGAACTAGAATGTACTACTTTAATTCAGAAATTAAATTTCCTATATATTCCTCAAAAGAACTGGGAATTCATGGAATATTATTTATAAATCTGGGAACAGTCACTGGCTATGAAAAGCGAGACTTCTTTTCCCACGGCAATCTGAAGGCCATAGACGACAGTGGCAAATTTAGATCGGCAGCGGGAGTCTCAATTGTATTTATACCAGCAAAAGTTGCTGAAATAACGCTAGATTTTAGCAAAATTCTCAAAAAAGAAAGCTACGATAGACCTAAAGAATTTAACTTTGATATAAATGTAGGGACCAGGTTCTAGTTTAGTATCACAATGACATATGTAAGAGATAGCGCTAGCCTGAAGGAATTGTGTCTAACTCTAAAGAGGAACTCCATTGATAGAATAGGCATAGATACGGAATTTATTAGAAAGCGTACCTACTATCCATCTCTGTGTTTGATTCAGATAATTTACAGAGAAGATGTTAAAGATGGTACCTATAGAAAATTTGCAGTAGATATTCTAGATAAAAACATGGATGTAACTCCACTTCTATCAATTTTGAAGAGTAAGAAAATAAAAAAAATAATGCACTCCGGAGAGCAGGATATAGATGCACTCCAATTCTTCGGCAGAATGGACGTAAATAACATCGAAGACACTCAAATTATGGCTGAATTTTGCGGCTATAGGAGTAATATGGGCTATGCGGCGGCAGTCAAAGCCATACTGAACATAGATTTTACTAAAAACAAAAGTGCGCAGATCAGTAACTGGGAAAAAAGACCACTAACAAAAAAACAATTAGAATACGCCTACGGCGATGTGGAATATCTTTTGGAATTGTATGATGTACTCTACAGAAAAATAAAAGACTGTGGAAATTATGATTTCTATAGGAATGAAATTCGATATGTGCAACAGTCTCGAAGACCAGAGCAGCTAGCAGCTAATTCTTGGAAAAAATTAAAGCCAAAAATACACGGGAAATACGTCAGCTATGTTCTGCTGATAAAAAACCTAACAAGCTGGAGAGAAGTTAAGGCAATAGAAAATAATAAACCGAGAAACCAAATACTGAGAGATGAATCGATACGAAATATTGCTCGGATAAAACCAAAGACCATTGCAGAGTTGAGAAATATCTATAAAAACAATCGCGAGATTCTAAACATTAAAAAATCCTATAAAAATGATATAGTTGAAATAGTTAGTAAATTTGTCTGTCAAGATAAATATGTTAATCAACTTTACTACGTTAGCGAGAAACAATTTATCCATAGGGATATTCTAGATTATCTATATAGCAAAATATACAAAATATCCACAGATACACATATAAATATCAATAGAATATTAAACAAAATGGATATCATATCTCTAATGATGGACTATGAAGCCATGGAAAATATAGTATATGGTTGGAAACATAAGTTATTGAAGGACATATTACCTGAATTTGGTAATCTATATAAAATACCACAAACATTTGCGGTAGAATAGTAGATGATGGTCACTAGGGTAACACATTCTGTGTTTCTATACATTCCAAAATTCTAAGAAAATCTCCAATCTTTAACTCTTCACTGCGTACACTGGGATCTATTTGACAACGTTGCAAAACATCTTTTGCATTGGCTATATGATCTATCATATTATTTAGTATGGTTTTTCTTTTTTTTCTGAACAGTAAACTTACCAATTCTATAAACTTCAGCGATTTTTCCGGCTTTAGACTATCATTGGGCGCTAAATTAACTATTGATGATGTGACTTTTGGAGATGGTATGAATTCTCCAGGGGAAATATCAAAGCATTTTTTCACCTTGCAAAAATACTGACAGATAACCGAAAGATAGCCATACTCTTTGGTTTTTGGAACTGCACCGATTCTATCAACAACTTCCTTCTGCATAAGAAGAGTCATATTCTCTATTTTTCCATTGCATTCCTTTAGCCATTTAAAAAGTAATGTAGTCCCTATATTATAGGGAAGATTTGCTACAATTTTGAATTTATTGTCGAACAGAATATTTTCGTCTACCGTAAGAGCATCTATATTCAATATTTCTAAATTACTGAAGAATGGCTTAATTTCAGCGGTGATAATTTTCGCTAATTTCGCATCCAGTTCGATGGAAACTAAACGCCGTGGATTTCTCTTCAGCAGAGCAATGGTAAGTCCACCAAAGCCTGGTCCTATTTCCAATAGATTTTGATCAGCTATGACACCGGCACTATCAACTATTTTTTCGATTAAATGGTTTCGCAGCAAGAAATTCTGCCCAAACTTTTTTTGTGGGCAAAAACTATATTTTCTCATTATATCAGCTGCTGTGAGCATTTCTATACCATTCCAAAAACCAGAACTCTATCTATTTGTCCCAAATCCTTTTTGGCTCTGATAAATTTGAAATCTTTTTTTTTGAAGATTTCAATGACGTCATCCCTCTGGCCACAGCCCACCTCTAGATAAATTTTACTGTGTCTATGGGTATTTATAGCTATGCTGCCAGCTATCTCTCTGAAACATTGCAGACCATCTGTACCACCGTCCAGAGCAATTGTCGGCTCATAAAGTCTTATTTCCTCCTGTAGGCTAGCAATGTCATCTGTTCTCACATAGGGCGGATTTGAAAGTATAATGTCAAATTGCTCGTACATATTATAATTCCAATTACCAAGAACCATAGTCACATTATCTATCTCTAGAATTTTGGCATTTTTTTTAGCTACCTCTAGAGATTCGCCGTCTATATCAACTCCTACACCTGTTGCACTGGTAAACAATTTTAACAGTGTCAGAAGCAGACAACCGCTTCCTAGGCCAAGTTCCAGAATTTTCATCCTGTGTCCGCTGGCCATTTGCTGACTGAAATCCTCAACTATGGCCTCGATCATGGTTTCCGAATCCTGTCTCGGATCTAAGACTCTGTCGTCAACAAAAAATTCGTGGCCCCAAAAACTTTTTTTCCCGACTATTTTTGACACCGGCTCCCCTTTCAGCCGCCTTTCGAGATAGTGGTCAAACATCTCTAGCACCTCGTCGGAGAGCCTATCTGCCATATGCATGGACAATTCCTCTACTTCAATGGACAGTGCTTCGACCAGTAAAATTCTGCAATCTAGTGCCGGAGTGTCACTCTTTCCCCTGAGCCTCAGTAAATTACCAGCTTCCGTCAGTTTATCTCTTACCACCACCACCGTTATTAATCAATCCCTGCATAAAATTATTAATGTCAATTCCATTTATTGTAGCCGTCTTTGACACTATGTCGGAACTCAGTCTATAGTATCTGTCATACTTAGTATCCTTTGGATTCGCTGGTATCAATTCCAGCAGCTGTACTATGTCGCCCAAAGATTTTTTGCCGAATACGGGAAATTCGCTATCAGCCCTATTCAGAGAAGATATAAGCGATCTAAAATTGATTACTCTAAATTCAAAGTCAGCTTTCCCACTTCTTGTGCGAGCGCTAACCATATAGCTGCCATTTACATCTAACCCAAAATTATTCGTTATGTCGTTGAAGTTGGATTTATCGACGGCTATTTCTATAGAAGCTACATTACCATTTTTATCAAAATCTTTTATGCTTGAAATTACCAGCTCAAAATTTGACTCTAGAACACCCTTCTCCACTTTACTGTTTATGAAATCTATGTTTAATTTTATCGTCGTATTTGTATGATTTTTTGTCTTATCGTCATTCGAAACTGTCAGTGAGAAATTTTTCATCGAATCAAAAAACTCAGAATCTGAATCGGTTGGTTTTCTGGTCTGTATTGTTTCTGCTGTAATTTTAGCTCTATCTAGGGATGAATTCGTCCCAGCTATAATTCTTATAAAATAGTTCACTGGTCTCACTAGAATGTTTTGTTGTGAGTCCTCGAAGAGGAAACCGTCGGGAATATAGATGTCAAGCTTTTTGGATAATAGTGGACTAAATATAAGCGTATTGTCCGAGAAAATCTTAAAACCTTTTGTCTGTTTTTCAGCTGACGCTCCCCTGGGAAAAGGAGATCCACTGAAAGATAACTGTAAATCCTTCACAGCTACAGATATTCTCAGAGGAGATAGAAATTTTACAACTATTTTTCCGTGTTCCAAAGTATAACCTGTCGTTTGACGGTCCAACTGCTCTCTAATTTTATTTTTTACACACAACAGCTGTACACTGTACAGCACAAGCCAAGCAGAAAACACAGCGATAGCTGCCAAGGTGCATTTTTTTAAACCGCTAACATTCTTTCTTATTCGTTTTATCATAATCCAACCCCTTTTTCACAATTAAAATAATAATATCCTCTGAATTAACATTGTCAAACTATTCTAGACTAGTTTTCACAAAATATTTTAGCGGATCCACCGCAACCCTGCCTTTTCTCAGAGAAAAGTATAGCTGTGACTCAGAAACATTACCCGTCTTGCCAACAGTGCCGATAATCTGCCCTCTTTGAACTTTATCTTTAACTTTAACATTGATAGATTCGCAATGACCGTAGACCGAAATCCATCCATTTTCATGTTTAACTATTATAATGTTTCCAAAACCTTTTAGCTCATTGCCGGCATAGGCCACTTCACCGCCAGCTATGGATTTAATCCTAGTCCCAGATGGAGCTTTTATATTTATGGCATCGTTAAAATTTCCATTCAGTTGCTTGCCAAAATTTTTAATGACTTCTCCATTGACTGGCCACAAAAAAATACCATCTGTCACATGACTAGCGTCACTAGCACTTGCCGTAGTCTGTGTTTGATCATTGCCAGTACCCGCCTCTCCTTCATCGACTTTTTCAACTTTTTTCTCAACACCATCTCCCCGATTTCTCTCAACAGTTTTTGTCTCTCTATCTTTGCTATCGTCTCTGATAACCTCAGACTTATTTTCAGACACCATAGCCAATTTTTGTCCAATGTAGAGTTTATAAGGTTTTTTTAGCCTGTTATTTTTCACCAGTGTCGTGAAACTCACACCATTTTCATGGGCAATACTATATAGATTATCCCCCGGCTTAACCACATAAAAATTTTTAATTATATTCCCATTTTCTCGCCGATAGCTAGCCGGTATCTTTATTTTTTGTCCAATATTAACTTTGTAGGGAAAATCTAGCGAATTAATCTTCGCTAACTCCTTGAGAGTTATATCATTGTTGGTGGCAATTTTCGAAAGTGTGTCACCACTTTCAATTACAACGTAGCTATACTCCTGGGCATTTCGACTTTCCAAGTGATCCATATTTTCCCGTATGGTGCAATTTAATTTAATTTTTTGGCCAACAGCTAGGCTATAGGGTGGCTTAAGTTCGTTTAATTTTATGATATCGTCAATGCTGCAGCCGCTACCTTTAGCCAAAGCGAAAAGTGTGTCACCTCTACGCACCGTTACCACTCTGGCATTTCTGACACTCTGTCTGCTCTCATCACCGACCACAGCGGTAGAATCACTCCTACTTGGATATATGTCCTCATCGCTATCTTTGCTAAGATCTCTAACAAATCCACTGTTCGTTTTTACGTAACCACCCTTCATATAGCTAGGCTTAAGAGAATGACTTCTACCGGCGGTTCTTGGAACAATCTCCCGGTAGGATACTCTAGCCGCCTTTTGGCTGCAGGAGGTGGCCAAAATGGATAAAAAAATAAAAAATACTCCCTTCTTCATAGCTGTTTTTTTATCAATCAAATTGTCTGACACTAATAATTCAAAAATTCCTGATTGGTATCCAATACGACCTTTTCTCCATCCTTAAACTGCAGAACGTACAGCCTTCTTTCGATGAGACCGTTAGGTAAAAATCTAAATCTGCCATCTATGCCATCAAAACCATTGGGATCTAGCAATGCGGCCTTACTCAGCACATAGGTATTACCATCACGTTTTTCATATACCTTGTCCATTATGTTGACTAGATCATAGACCATGGATGTGATTTTTAACGGCCTGCTGCCATAGGTTTCATGGTAGCTATTTGCAAATTTTTCATATTTTTCTGGATTAGCTCCGACGAATATGGTATCGTTCAGATACGGATTTTTCAGTGTATTCCAGTCTCCATCGAGTTTGGTTGTTCCTATCAGTTGAATATCCTGCCTATCTCTTTTAATGGCAAAAAATAAACTTGCAATCTGCTCTGCGAACTTACCACCCTCAGCGATGAACATAGCCTGGGGATATATTTTATCCTCTTCAGTCACGCTAAAATCAACGTTTTTCGTTATACCAAGAAGTTTTTGTTCAAGTTTCTTCTTTTCGTAGTTCTCGTAGAGAGTCTGGGGAATTTCATAGAAGGAAACAAGTTCACTAATCTTCTGGAGCATTTTTTGATCGTCCTGATCATAGTACTCCGTTTTTATGAGCATTGCATCTTTATTTGTAACAGTCTCTCTGAGGACACGGTTAACCGCTGCCCCAAAACTGCTGTTCGGCATAAAACCAACGTAGTTATAAATTCCTTTGGTCACCAGATACGATATCAGCGTCTGAATTTCCTGCTCCACTATAGAACCCGTAACAAATACATTGCTGGAATTCAGTAAATCCTGCTCACTGGAGAGAGAGAAAAGTAGTATTTTATTTTTTCTAGCTATTTTCTGTATAGCCTTAGTCTCCGCCTTAAACAGTGGTCCTATAACTGTGTCTATACCATCCTCTATAGCTCTGTTTATAGCCTCAACGGCACCGAAAGTAGTACCTTTAGTATCGTAGAATCTTAGACTTATGTTATTCTTGTTATTTTCAAACAGTGAAAGCTGTGCCGCATTGATTATACTCTCACCCACCAACTTTATTGGACCACTCATAGGTACCAATAGAGCCACCACCAACTTGTCTCTACCTTCCCCTAGTCGCCGACTGGACATTCGACTAATAAATTCATCGGCCTCCGATTCGGTTTCACTCCTTTCAGGGGTTACCTTTCCGTCTCTGAGATCGTGCCTATCTCCGCATGAGGCCACCATAAGGGCAAACAGTGAAAATGCCAATAATTTCCAAAAACTTTTTGAAAAGCCAATCATTCTGTCGCCACTCTATTTTATAATAAATTAAGCATTCTAGATAGTGAGAACCATATTATGGCAACAAGTAAAATATGCAAGAAAAATTTGACAGAATCAATCTACGATTGTTCTATTATAACTAGGGCGCTAGCCAAATACTAGCCAACTTTAATGAACAGTATGGAATTAAAAAAGGCACTTTATGTCGTGGCTACTCCCATAGGAAATATGGGAGATATAACTCTGAGAGCACTAGAGGTACTCAGAAGGTGTGACTGCATAGTGTGTGAAGACACTAGAAATAGCCTAAAACTTCTAAATTTTTACGGAATAAAATCCAGGAATATCAAAGTTTATAACGATAACAGTGATGATCATCGAAGAGATTCCATCGTTAGTTTTATACAAAAAGGCAACAGCGCTGCTATGATATCAGATGCCGGCACTCCATTAATTTCTGATCCTGGCTACAGGCTACTAAAAAGTTGCAGAGATAGTGCTGTAGAAATCATACCAATTCCTGGCAGCAGTGCCTGTATAGCCGCCATGAGTGTATCGTGTCTTGGCAGCGATAGATTTCTATTCGTTGGTTTTCTACCATCATCTCTAGGACAGAGAAAACAGGAATTATCAGAGTTGCTAGAGAGAAAAGAAAGTATCATCTGCTACGAATCTCCCCTGAGACTGATTTCAACGCTGGAAATTATAGCAAATTTGGACGGTGAAAGAGTCATATGTGTTGCTAGGGAGCTGACAAAAATATTCGAAGACATAAAAACTGGCAAGGTAATTGAGATTCTTGACTACTATAGAGAAAAATTTTCCCTAGAAAAGGCTAGGGGTGAAATTGTCATAATAATAGAGAGAACTAATAGGCCAAAAAAACTTGATTTTAACAATATGGACAATATCCTAAAACTAAGTTTGAAATACCTTTCAATCAAAAATTCAGCTGAGTTATTTTCGAAGGTATTTGGTATCAGCAAAGGAAAAGTTTACGATAGACTATTATTTTTAGGGAAACGCCATGAATATTAGAGGTTCACTTATTATGCTTGTGCTTGGGTTCATATTGATGCTCCTATACTTTAGCATATTTGGTTTTAGCTATAATAAGTCGGCAAGAATCGGACAATACGTCGCAATAGCGGTGATTTTCTACTGTATTATCGATGATCTATTCAGATAGCGGATCAAGTGTTTACAGTGGCAATAGTTGGAAGATCCAGTGTAGGCAAATCTACGTTGTTCAACAGGCTTTGTGGGCAGTCTTTAGCGATAGTCAGTAGTGTTTCGGGAGTCACAAGGGATAGAAAAAAGGCTATTGGCCGCCTGGGTCCTATGGATTTCTACCTCATAGATACAGCTGGCTGGAACAACGAGGTTTCCAAAACAAAATTGGAACATAGAATGATGGAACAGACTGAAAAAGCCATAGGTGAGGCTGACGTATGTTTGTTTATGGTCGATGGAAGAGCTGGAGTCACAAGTTTA
>JAITAR010000090.1 GCA_031284025.1 Rickettsiales bacterium
CAAACTTGAGACGGGGAAAAAATACCCGATAGATGGTGATAGGGTATATGCGAAGATCGACGAGTATAACACATTCCATAGCTACGAGAAGAATTTTGAGGGACACAGTAGATACGCAGACATTCAGCTGATGCTTTCGGGCGATGAGATTATAGAAGTTAAATTAAAAAGGGGAGACGAGAAAGAAGAGGTTCCCTATGATGAAAAAAAGGACATGTATAAAGTAAAAACCTATGACAGTGCTAGAATTCTGTTGAGAGAGAATGAGTTTGCTGTATTTTTTCCCCAGGATTTGCATAAACCATGTATAAGTACTTCCTATAGATCTGAGAAAGTCAGAAAACTTGTGATTAAAGTGTTAATTGATGATAAAAGGAAATAATATGACTACAAAACTTATCATAGTTAGGCACGGTAATACCTTCGACAAAGGGCAGGTACCCGTTAGGGTTGGGTTGAGAACAGACATGTCTCTGTCGGCTAGTGGCAGAGAACAGGCTGTTGTTCTAGGAAAGTATATGAAATTATCCGGGATAGATCCAGAAGCTGTATTTTCTAGTGAATTGAGAAGAACCTATGAGACAGCCGACATTGCTCTGAAAGAAGTTGGAATAGATCGCAGAGTAGAAAGGCTCGCTATTTTTAACGAAGTGGACTATGGCGTGGATGAGGGGAAAACAGAAGAGGAGCTGGTTGGCAGAATTGGCGAAAAAGCACTGGACCTGTGGAATACCGTGGGCATCGTGCCGGAGGGGTGGATTTTTGATGTGGATGTTACCATTGAGAATTGGAGAAAATTTGCTTCCATGGTGGAAGATAGGTATATAGACAGGACTGTAATGGTTTTCACTAGCAACGGAATTGCGAGATTTGCTCCCTATATAACTGGAGATTTTGAAAAGTTTTCGAAAAAGTTTGATATAAAGATTTCTACCGGTGCACTAGGCATCTTTGAGAAAACGAATGGGGAACAAAACTGGAGCGTAGTTAGTTGGAATCTAAAGCCGAGTAATCACCTAGTGTGAGTTCTTGGGGAATAGTTTAGTTTTTATTTGATTAACTTTGATTTTTAGGAGACAGAGTATGCCTAGCGTAACTATGGACAGGCCGATTATATACAAGAATTTGCAGAAAGTTTCGGAGAGTGCGGAAGTTTTAATTCTTGATGCCTATGGAGTGTTCTATGATAGTAAAGGGTTGTACGAAAATTCTGGGGAGCTTATGCGTGATATGAAGTCAGACGGTAAGCTAGTATATGTACTATCAAACAACATCCAGCTGTCAGAGGATGCTGTGGCGAACTACGAAAAAAAGGGACTACGCAAAGGTGAGCACTACGATGAATTTTTCACTTCGGGAAGCTTCACTAGCGGTATTCTAAAAAAATCTCAGCTGGTCTTTAAAAAAATAAGCAATCCAAAAAATGTCTATATATTTGGTAATCCAAATAGAAAGATATTTGAAGGAACTAGATACATTGTTGTAGATAAAATCGAGGACGCTCATTTTGTATATATATCAGTACCGCAACTCACCGAAGAGCAATACAAAAACTATCCTCATAAAGAACATTTGAAAGAAAGTAAAAGCAATTTTTTTGGAACCGGCGGCAGAAGGTGGGATAGTATCACCGTAGATCCTTTTATGTTGCAGCTGGAGAATTTTAAAAAGAGAAATCTGCCAATTTTGGTGGCAAATCCGGATTTGGTTTCTGAAGAATTCGAAAAGGGTAGCGATGAAAGTAATTTTGTAATCAGACAGGGCTCCATAGCGGAAGCCTACAGAAAAATTGGAGGTGAAGTTGTAGAGTTCGGTAAACCCCACAGAGAAATATATGATCTCGTATTCAAAGACATCGAGAAAAGAGGCCGTGCCGTCAAGAAAAACAAAATATTTATGGTAGGGGACACAATTAGAACGGATATAAAAGGAGCTAAAAATGCTGGCATAATGTCAGTCCTGTGCACGGAAACAGGAGTTACTGCTAACGAAGTCAAGAAGCGAATTACGAATTTACAAAAGAATAAAGATAAGCTTGCTGTTCAGGCTATGAAAATGGAAGAAATCAAAAAAGTTATTCTAATGGATTTGCAGAATGAAAATGATTGTGTGGCAGATTATCTGATAGAGGGAATTTCTAGGGATTACACTGCAAAAACAACTTCCAGCAAAAATATGAAATGAAACTTAGAAATTCAAATCAATCCATTCTGCTGTTGAGTTTGCGCTAGGGTGGTAGCCTGTTTTCCGCTATCTCTTTTAGATTCGTCTCGATTGTTTATCAGTGTTTCTATGTAGTCTTTCATGACATCTATATCTATTTCTTCAATATCCTCGTAGGAGCCGTCGTCGTCAACTTCGAGGCAGGCCAGTCTAACTAGTAAATTACCAAGTTTGCATACAGTTGACACAACATCTTCTCTGTCCTCTGGAGAAAGATCCGGCAGTTCTCCACGATTGTCACAGATTTCTCCACCATTTGTACCGCCTATCCTTTTTTCCAGTGAATTTATAACTATACCGATGATTCTTTTAATTTTTTTAAACTCATTAGCGGATTGTTCATCTATACGAATTTTTTTCATGTCGCATAATTTTGAACCTATTTTGCTAAAAAGTTTGCTTAGCTAACAATTTAACGTTTAGGGTATTGTTCCAAACTGAGTTAATTTCATTATATAGCTTTAGCTCGTTGCCAGTAATAGAAACTTCGGTTATACTGAAATCTTCGAAACTAACATTAAAAAGTTCGTTGATTGCTTTGTGAACGTCATCAGTTATGTTGAGAACTGGTAGATTATTTTCGTTTTTATCGAAAATCCTGATTTTTGCTTTTACCTCGATAAGATTATAGTTGAAGCTACGACTAATCTCATACTCATCGAAGGATAGCAATATGTAGGGAAAATCTATGTTTCTATTTGGGCAGGAGTATATATTTACACTCTCGCTAAAATCTATATTTACCAGCTGACTGTAAACAAGCCGCTGTATATTTTGTATTATATTCAAATTAGTAGCATTGTTTTTTGTATAGTAGAAAAAATTTCTCGCAGAGGAAGTATTTAATATTAAAATAATTATATTAATTATATCGATACAAAATTCACATATATAACAAAATGAAAAAATTACTTTCCCTAATTTTTTTATATTTTTCTATGACAGCCATAGTATTTACGGCAATGACTATGAAAGGTAGGTTAAAAAAACTGTTAGATTTAGATAGGAACGTATCAAAATCTGCATTTATCTATGATAGGATCAATAACAAAATTAATTTCAAAGACCAACCCATTAAGGTTGAAATCAACGGAATTTTCGCCCTTAGAAAAAATGTACAGATGTACCAATGGTTTGAAATTAAGGGAAGAGTTGATAGGAGATCCAAATATATCTACAGCTACAGTAAAAAATGGAGCAGTAGTTTTATCGATTCCAGAAAATTCCAGGATAAAACTAAAAACAACTATGTTGGTAACATAAAGGCATACACGAGCAAAGTGATTCCAGTCGGAGATATTGTTACAAAACAAGGCTATACGATTGCCAAAAAATATTTTAGAGGAAAAATATCCTACAAAAAATATGAATTCAAAAATCCAAAAATTGTATACATGGGTTTCAAAATCAAAAAAAATAATGTACCAAAGTACAGACAAGATAAAAACTATTATGATCTAGATTCATATGTAGCTGCCATAAATAAAAAAAAGGTAAAGAAAGCATGTGATGAGTTCAGAGTTATTAACGGAAATACGCTATATAGTGGGGAAAATTTTTCAAATCCAAAAGTTGGAGACATTAGAATAGACTACGATGTAGCTATACCAAACAAAGTATTTCTTGTTGGCAAAATTTACAAAAAAAAGAAGTTAGTTCCCTGTGATAATATGATAAAAATAGATCCAAAGGCGGCATACACTAAAAACAAATTTCTACGTGTCCACAGAATGCGTTTTTCTGTTGAAATAGTCCTATTTTGTGTGGTGCTGATAACGCTATTCCATCTAACTTTTAAAAATATCTCAAGAAATTTCAGAAGAGAATTTCTACGGCTAATTCCTATTCTAGAAAATTATTTTTCCTTCAAAAAAATACCGCATATTGAATTTATAATTTTTCTACTAACTATTGCCATGGTCCTGGATAATACTAAAATCTATCCTCTCGCGATTGCAGCTATGCTGCTATTTGCCTATTTTCTAAGGTTCATTGCCATATTCAGCAAATAATACGAGATCTATCTAGTCTATTTTTTTATATTCGTCTATGAATATCTTTGCAGTTATATCCCAACTAAATAGTTTGGATCTTTCTAAACCTTTTGCTATAAAAGTATTACGAGCTTCCATGTCGAAGTAAATCTTTCTGAGAGCTCTTAAAAATTCGTCTTTGTTATTTGGATCCACTCCAATGGCGGAATCGCCGTAAACTTCCGGCATCGATGAGGTATTAGACGATATAACCGGAATCCCGCATTGCATTGCTTCCAGTATTGGCAATCCAAACCCCTCGTAGAAACTTAAAAAAGCGAAACAGAAGGCTTTGTTGTAGACAATGTTTATGTCATTTTTATCTATATATCCGGTAGTAATAATCCTGGTTTGAAGCTTCTTACTTCTGGTTTTCAAAAGTGTGAGTCTTGCATCACTCGTCCCATAGGGTCCGGCCAAAACTAGACATAGATCATTTATAATACTATTACTTTTTAGAAAATCATCAAAGCCAACAATCAGAGATCGTAGATTTTTTCTCAGATCCAGAGCGCAGATGCTTAAAATGTACTTTCTATCAGTTGGGATGCCATACCTACTCAGAGTTTCGTTTGTCCTAGTCACATCCTCATTTTCAATCCTATAAAATTGCTTTTTATTTGCCGCTAGTGGAGCGACTATGATTCTATTATCCCTATATTTTGGGAAAAATCTTAAAAACTCCTCTCTAGTATAGCTGGAATTACAGAAAAAAATAACATTTTCATCCAAATTTTTAAATATGTTTAAAAAATTACGTCTGCTAATACTTTCTATTTTTATTTTCCCAAAATTATCTATAAGCGGGATGGCGTCATGGACTAGAATACATTTTTTCTTAATTTTAGGATTCTTCATGATAGAATCTGGTATTCTATAGAACATAGATTGGTAAACATCAAATTTAATCAAAATTGGTTTTACTATCACAAAATCAAACACTTTTTTTAATTTAACCAATATTGTGAAAAATATGTAGCAGACAAAATTAACTAAACTTTTTAGACCTCGAGAATTCCTCTTCCGTTTACGAAATTTAATTCGATTGGCAACTATGTAGGTGAAAAATTTATTTTCATACTTTTCAGTTATACATTCAAAATTTTTGAAAACCGGCTCTTCTTTACATAATTGTTTATACAAATCGGTAGAAAATCTATTAGTTATGAACGTAATTTGTAAATCCTTATTGGCTATAAATTCCTTTATTAAGTTACAGGCAGTCCAGTATATCCCTCTTTTGTTGTTCTTTTCGGTAATGCTAACGAGCATAGCGTCTATGTCTATCAACACCCTCACTATTGATTTTTTACTCTTAGTCGTCATAGTACGAACGTTATCTTGCAAAATATGGTATGTCAGTATAACTTAATTTTTTAAAAATACAACTGTATAACTATGATAGTACCCATAATATTATCAGGAGGGAATGGCACAAGGTTGTGGCCATTATCCAGAAAACGAAAACCAAAACAATTTATAGAATTACTGAATAGCAACACTCTTTTCACCGAGACTGTTAATAGATTTAAGAACGGCACGGCATTTTTGGAACCAATTGTATTAGGTAACGTAGCCCACCGAGAATATCTTGAAAAAGAGATGATAAAAAATGGCATTAGCAGTTGTCTGCTAGTGCTAGAGCCGGAGGCGCGTAATACCGCGGCAGCCATAGCAAATATTACAGAATTCATGAATAATATTGGTAAAGGTGATGCTGTAGTTGTCTTTGTGCCATCAGATGCCTATCTGGACGATGCTAATCAGTTTGTGGAATATCTTCTAGAGGGTGAGTTATTAGCTATGGACAATAAACTAGTATGTTTTGGCATAAAACCAACCTATCCGGAAACTGGCTATGGATATCTAAAAACCAAAGGAAAACTATGGGGCAATTTCTACGAGGCAGATAAATTTGTGGAAAAACCGAATCT
Organism: Rickettsiales bacterium; assembly: GCA_031284025.1. GTDB lineage: Bacteria > Pseudomonadota > Alphaproteobacteria > Rickettsiales > UBA1997 > CALXRO01. The sequence continues at coordinate 6,191 of JAITAR010000090.1, forward strand.
TAAAACCGCCATAGATTTTATAAAGGATGGTAAGTACTTCTGGAACTCAGGCATATTCATGTGCAAAATATCCGTATTACTGAAATTATTTCAACAACATTGTCCAGATATCTATAATATTGCAAAGCTGACCATTAGGAATTCGAAATATGAGAAAAATATTCTCTGTCTAGATAAAGAGTATTTTTCAAAGTGCACGGACATATCTTTTGACTACGCCATAGCAGAAAAATTAACTAGCGAACAACTTGCGGTGATATCTATGAATCTACTTTGGAGTGATGTAGGTAGCTACAACTCTCTATTCACCATAAACCCAAACAAAACTCCAGAGAATAACATCGTATCGGGCAGTGCGATACTGAACGATGTAAATAATTGTTACCTTAGGTCAAGGGACAAAATAATATGCTGCTCCGGTATAGAAGATTTGGTTATTGTGGAAGAAGCTGACACGATCTTGGTTATGAAAAAAAGTAGATCCCAGAACATAAAGAATCTCGTAGATTCCATCAGAAAACAGAGGCCAGATATTCTCTAGACCACACAAAATCTGCAACAGTTATTGCATAGCTAAACAACCATCAAGATAGCTGTTCAAAACTTGACGACTTCTTTGATCCCACTTAAGTAGTCCGCTGCTTTCGTAGAATAGTTTTCGAAGGTTTTCTTTATCTCCTTAAAACCGTCACCATTTGCTATGTAGAAAAATCCAACAATTACAACCAGGATCATCAGTGGGAAAATCAATTTTCTGATGAAACCTACCACATGTAGAGAAGTTATTATAAGTCTAGGATCCATATCACAAACACTGTAGTCCAACGTGAAATCTATTATAGGTAAAATAAAATAAAAAACAATCATAATTATAAGTTACATGCGCCCTTGACCAATGAATAAATGAAATTAAATGATTTTTAGATCCTAGATAGCTGCAATCCAGTTCAAATCTTTATTGAGTCAGAAACAAAAAACGTAACAGCTGGAGAACATCTCAAAACGGAAAACTTCCTATTAAAACTAAGTTTAATACTCCAAAAAAACTCTAGATGGCGGAGGAGGAGGGATTCGAACCCTCGGTACCCTTACAGGCACAGCGGTTTTCGAGACCGCCCCATTCGACCGCTCTGGCACTTCTCCCGCAAATAACTTATATCATACAAACATAACAATGGAACATAGATTCTTCTCTAGGCCTTCGTGAAAGCAATAAAAATATTTCTAATAAAAAATATAATGGACGGACCAATTTTCGCTAGAAAATATAGTACCATAAATATGGCTCCTAATAATATGGGTACCATCAAAGCTATATTCATAATTCTGCGAAATGTAGCCAGAGCCTTTTCATTTTTTGGAATTGACCCATCCGAAAAACCAGCTATTGCTACCTTATCATCGGCTAGATAGTTATCGTCTGTGGCTTCTGTCTCAGAAGCTTTTTCTCCTAAAGCTTCCTTATTTTTGTTCGCCATAAAATCACTCAGCACTGTCTTAGGATCTGGCATACCACTCCTTTTGAAATGATAGATAAAATTGCCTACGTAGTAGAATCAACGTAGTTGAATTAGTAATCTAGCTGACATAGATTGTCAACTGCTATTGTGCTGATTGACTTTACTCGAGACTGCTCCATATTTATGGATACCAATGGCGGAATTTTCAATTTTGCAGATATAGAATCTATAAAATATGATCAAAGAAGTTTTTCAGAAATAGTGTGAAAAATCTAGAAAATCTATTAATAAATCAAGAATCATGGGTGATATTCTTAGAAACACAAATTATACTTGCAAAATAAAAAAATGTATTTAGTTAACCTTTCGTTAATTTGCATATTCGAAAATATGGAAGAGATATTTTACACAGAGGATGGCTATTGCGTTATGATAGATAACGACATAGTGACGGTTGGTTTGACCGATTTTATTCTAAGTGATATAGATCTGGTGAACTTTATAGAATTGCCAGCGGCAGGGAGCATTTGTAGTAAAACTGAACTAATTGGTCAGATTAACTACAACGACAATAAGAGTTTTGACATATGCTCTGTCTTTAGCGGGAAGATGCTAGACATCAATGATTCTCTGCTAGATAACTATGAACAACTTTTTAGCAATGATTTGGAGAACAGTTGGCTGTATAGAATATATCTCAGCTCTAGATCCGAATTGGAGGAGGGGCTGATGTCTCGCGAAGAGTACGAAGAATATCTGGAAGAAAACAGGTAGTGCCCAGAATAGCGGACATTACAAAATTCACTCTGCAGGACTACCCGGGCAAAATAGCCTGCATAGTGTGGTTTGCCGGGTGTAATATGAGATGTCGCTATTGTCACAATGTTGAACTTTTAGAGAGAAAAGATGGATTTTTATCTGAGAAAGACGTACTAGAGTTCCTAGAAACCAAAATCGGACTGATCGATGGGGTTGTTCTCTCCGGTGGGGAATGTACTCTGGAAAGAGAACTGTATGGTTTTGCGGTTGAAATAAAGAAATTAGGATTTCTACTAAAAATTGATACAAATGGCTTAAATCCGAATATGATAGTGTCACTGATGGAAAATAATTTGGCGGATTTTATAGCACTGGACTTTAAG
>JAITAR010000054.1 GCA_031284025.1 Rickettsiales bacterium
CTTCACCTTTGTATATGGTTATGATGTTATCAGGTCCTTCTCTATTGCCACTGAAATCATCAAAGATATCAATGCTACCATCATGGGCAGTTAAATTCAGTTGGGAGTATCTTGTCATGTAGATAGCATTATGTCCACCATCTTCTGATGTGTTTCCTCTGAATTCCGTCGGCACCAGTGGATTTCTTTGTATTATAGTAATGATGGCTAGTTCATTTTCTGAGCCATACATATCTATGGCTCCACTGTCTGCTTTCTTTGTAGTATTTTCGATCAGAAGAAGGCCATTGTTAAATTCTATAGATGAGCCGTCAGAGGCAAAAATAGCTCCGCCATATCTTGCTCTGTTGTTTTCAAAGATTGCTAGTCCTCCAAAGGTTAATGATGAATATACGACGGAGATAGCTCCACCACCGTTCATGATCCCGATAGTTTTGTTTCCGTCGAAGGTGGTTTTTCCCGTGAAATTTAGGCTATTTCTGTTGTCGTTGTCGGTTCCCTGGGAGCAGATAGCTCCTCCGCCGCCTGCAGTCTGACTGTTGCTGAAGGTAATATTTTCTAGGATGACTTTAGTTCCCTTTCTGAGGTTAATGGCTCCGCCACCTGCCATTGGATTAGGGATAAGATTTTGTTTTTCACTATTATAGATGGATTCTCGCTCATTGTCATGGCCCCCATCTAAATGTAGATTTTTCAGTGAAATATTTTTCTGATCTTCTCCTATGGTAAAAAATCTATGCTGTCCAACTTCATCTAATTTTACTTCCCCCCCCCCCGGTCCGGAGATAGTCAGATTACCACGCTCAATAATTATCGCATCGTTAAAAGTTATGTCTTGCTTTACATTTATTATATTTTCTTCCCCAACTGCGATGGCATTGGATAGTCCATAAAAATCACTCACATCCTTTGCTCTAGCTATTTCTCCGGTGCCAAGAATGGCTACCACTGCCAGACTAGAGCGAAAAACAAAATTTGCCAGCTTAGTTATAGTCATCCTTCTTCTAAAAAATTAAAAACTATGGGCAGAGGATAATATGCTTTTTTGTAATTGCAATGGCCAAGGGGAAAAAATTAGAACCATCTCAGTTGCTATGTTAGATTGTATGACTAAAAACATTCCCTTGGATTTTTGCTAATTTTTATTCAATTGATAATATCCTGGCATGTGTATTTGAAAGAGCGGCACCAATAGCAGATATGTATTGAGAACATTTCTCAATTGACAATGCAAATTATTACTACTAACCTCAGGAGAAATTTCTTTCCATGAAAATGCTCAGATTAAAAACTATGGAGTTCATCGTCACTTTCTTTGGCGTCGGGAATGTTAGGTCTTCCCTAGATACGGTTGGAAGCATTGCTAGCCTGCCTCTGTGGATCTTGCTGACATATGCCAGTAGAAATTTTCGGCTAGCCGTCACACTGCTAATTGTAGCTAGTTTTTTAGTTCTACTATTTTTCGTAGCGCTATTCTCTGTGAATATCTATGTTACCGAAAATAAATTGAATAATCCGGAGGAGGTGGTAATTGATGAGGTTCTGGGACAACTGCTGAGTTTTGCTATTACTATGTTTTTCATTAGAGTAAATAGTAATGGTTTTCTCAGGATTCTGGTTGAAGAACACCCTCACACGATGATGGCATTTAGTTTTCTGACGCCAATAGTTCTTTTTAGAGTATACAACATATGGAGGCCGGGATTGGTGAATTTGGTCAACTCTAGAATGAAAAATGCTTTGGGAATTATGCTGGACGACGTTGTAGCTGGAATTTTTGCAGGACTAACAAATGTACTGCTAATTATTATTTTTTTACTAATGCTCTAGGTAAATAGACAGTCATGACGATAGAAAATATAATTATAGCTAGCGATAGGGCGGGGTTTGAGCTAAAGAGTTTTTTAATGGAAAAAATGCGGACTAGCAAAGACTATCATTTTGTAGACTTTGGCACCGACGGTGACGAAGCTGTGGACTATCCAGACTACGCTAGAAAGGTTGCAATGGCCATTTTGGCGGGAGAAGCAAACTATGGCATATTGATATGTGGAACGGGAATAGGCATGTCTATGGCGGCAAATAGATTCAGAGGAATAAGGGCTGGACTCTGTCACGGTAGTCTGGAGGCCAGGTTAACGAGGGAACACAACGATGCCAATATTCTTTGCCTCGGTGCGAGGATTATAGGGAATGAATGTGCCCTTGAAAATGTAAATGTGTTTCTCTCTACTAAATTTTCTGGAGGTCGGCACAGCGATAGAATTAGGAAACTGGACCTATAGTACTTTTAGATGCTATTCAGCTTTTTTCTCGGTGAACACGTTACTCCTCAGGCTGATTAGGGTCAAAGTGTAGTTTTGGCACAGTTCAAATGAACAATTTTCCCAGCTGATAGAATAGAGAAGAGGTGATGACTGACAGAGAAATTGTGTACAGCACCATAAATGTGGTCCAACCCCAGGATTTGGTCTCCCTTCGAAAGGCAGCAATGGCACCTAGGCACGGCGAGTAGAGCAATATTGTCAACATAAAGGAAAAGGCAGACAACGGCGTAAAGTATTGTTGCAGTGCTTCGCTAAGATTATCACCCGAAGCAGACAGAAGTGTGGCAAATGAACTAATTATGATTTCTTTGGCTATGAGACCAAAGGTAAGTGCCACTACTGCCTGCCAAAAGTTATAGCCGGTGTAACTGAATAGAAATTTAAGTTTATTGCCTATTATGCCAAGAAAACTAAATTCAGAGGCGTATTCTACATTAAATGGTACGCTGCTCAGGCCCCAAATTATAAAAATACCTGCCATGATGTATGTGCTGGCATCCTTTAGAAATTCCATAGCCTTTCTCAGAGCAAATTTTGCAACGTTTGTGAATCTCGGCAGATGATAGGCAGGTAATTCTGCCATCAGCGATGATTGCTGGCTGATTATAATGGTTTTGCTCATAATCTTCGCTGTCACCGCAGCTAGAAGAATACCTATGATATAGAGCAGGAATATAATGGCTGCTGGATTTTTCGGAAAAAATACTGAAGCGAATAGCATAAAAATTGGTAATTTTGCTGAACAGCTCATAAACGGCACCAGCAGCATGGTGAGTATTCTATCACGCCTCTGATCCAAAATTCTGGTACTCATGATAGCTGGAACACTGCAGCCAAAACCCATCAACAGTGAAATAAAACTTTTGCCCTGCAGCCCGATGGAAACCATTACTCTGTCCATGAGAAACATTCCCCGGGAAAGATAGCCAGTATCCTCTAAAAATCCAAGAAAGAAAAATAGTAGAAAAATATTCGGGAAAAACATAACCACACTACCCACGCCGTTGACTACGCCGTCTATCAGCAGCGACAGCAGGTTTGGCGAGACATTTTTGATTTTCAGAAAATTGCTAAGGCCAGCCGATGTTCTCTCCAGAAGAAATTGGGTCACATTTACCATCGGTTTTCCGAGTTTAAAGACAAAGTTAAACATCAAAAACATCACCGATAGAAAAATTGGAATCCCCAAAGCCCTGTTGAGCATTATTTTGTCAATTTTCTCCGTGGCGGTAACATTCCTAGTCATCTTCTCCGTGGCTTTTTGGACTATGTCGTGAGCAAAATTCCATCGATCTTCTATCAACATAGTGTGCAGCGTCGCATTATATTTTGTTTCTAGCATAGAATTTGTTTTGGCCAGTATATTCTCTATGTCATTGCCATTGTCTATGATGCCATAGTACCAGTCCGAATCGCCCTCCAGTAATTTTATGGCAATACTATTTTTCAGACTTTCTAAAGATTCGGGATACCCCCACAGTTCTTCGCCGCCGCAAAATCTAAGAGTGTTGGATATTCTCAATTTTTCTATGGCCCTAATCCCTTTTTCCGGTAAAATTCCCCCGATGGTTTCCACCGTACTTTTCAATGGATTCCGGAAGTAGCTGCTTTCCTTCGTTGGTCTTTTGCCGGTAATTTCACTCAGTAGAGTATTTTTTATTTTTTCTATGTCCACTGCCCTATTCGCCACCGTTCTAATAATCGGGCATCCCAGGGTATCGGCAAGCTTTTCATCGTCTATAGAAATTCCTTCGGCCGTTGCAACGTCATTCATATTTAGAATTACCAGAGTCCTTTGCCCTAGTTCCGCCAATTGGCTGTATAGATATAGACTTCTCTCAAGTCTCGATGAGTCCAAAACAACGATAGTCGCAGCTAAATGATTTTCTCTAATAAACCTAGCTGCAATCGTTTCCTCTTCAGACTTTGTCCTGAGTGAGTAGAGTCCAGGTAGGTCCACCAGCGTCAGCTTTAAATTTTCATTTTCAAAAATTATCCCACTTTTAATTTCGATGGTAACTCCAGCCCAATTGCCAACCTTCTGATTTTGATTAGTTAGGGCATTAAATATAGAAGTTTTTCCGGTGTTCGGATTGCCGACAATGGCTACTACACAGTCAATTCTAGCCATTTGTTATCCTATTCACCAAAATATTTTCGGCTTCAGCAACTCTCAGTATTAGTTCATAGCCTCTAACCCCTATGGACAAAGGGTCACCCAGAGGAGATTTTTTCGTTACTTTTATTATTTCACGATTCGTTAGTCCCATTTCCATGATTTTGAGTTTGGTGTCCTCCTCCGCAATAATATCAACCACCACACCCTCATCTCCTACAGCCAACGTACTTAATTTGACCAAATTTTTGCGGCAAAAACCCAACTGGTCACAATTCCCACTACATCCCACAAGATATATAGTATAATTAATACATGTAGGAAGCATAGAATTACCCAATATAAATTTCAATCGCTGGATTTGCACAGCTGTTCTCAGGTTTTTTATTTTCAGTTTCTGCCTACAAAAATCAGTGAGAAAGAAAATGAAAAATGACTGCCAGGAAATATTGAACAAATACAGTAGAGAATATAGATCAAGATAATACCATCAGTTAGGCAAAGAAAATTGTTTCCATTCCAGCCGTAGATTATAGATCGGATTAGATGTCTCTGAAGTTATAATGCTTCAAAATATGTAATTTTTTCGTTGATTAATTCAAAGTTTACTACTATAAACTTTCTCCAAAGAATGGCATCGATTTTTTGATAGTGGATAAATTTCATTTTTTGGGAATAAATGGCAGTGGTATAGTGGGTGTGGCGTGTCTAGCAAAGGAAAAAGGTTTTGATGTGGATGGCTGTGATTTAACTAACAAAAGTGATTATTCTAGACAGCTGTCGGATCTAAATATAGATGTTGGGGTGGGACAGTCAAGGGACCACCTGGATGGGGTAAATGTTTTGGTTGTTTCTCCAGCGATTTTTTTCAAGGACAAACATAAAACGATGGAGGAGATTATTGAAGCCAAAAGGCGAAATATTAAAATTATTAGATGGCAACAGTTTTTGGATAAGTATTTGGCAAAAGGTAAAAAATTAATTGGCGTCTGTGGTACGCATGGAAAAACCACAACAACCGCACTGGTGGCGAATTTACTGGAAAGCTGTGGGGCGGACCCCTGTGCTATAATAGGCGGAATAAATAAACGGTGGGATAGAAACTATAGAAATGGTAGTGGGAAATACTTTGTCTGCGAATCCGATGAATATGGATACAATTTTACCTACTATCACCCAAAATATATCCTGATAAATAACATAGAGATGGAACACCCAGAATTTTTTAGCAATTTGATCGAGTATAAGCAGAATTTTTGTAACTTTGTAAAAAACATAAGAAGAGGCGGGGCCATAGTTTTCAATGCAGATGACAGAAATGTTCTGGACGTCATTGACAGCTGTCTAGATATTTTGAAAAGAAAAAATGTGAAATTATTGTCCTATTCTATAGATAGGAACTATAGAAATGACAATGTCCATAATTACCACATTGAAATTGAAGATAATTTTTTTGTGCTAGACGGTGTAAAGTATTACCACGCCAATGGGCTGCGCAGCATCTTCAATGTAAGAAATATGTCCATGGCAGTGGTTCTCATGAAGGAACTGGGCTTTAATACTGCGCTAATATCTGAATTCTCTAAGAATTGTGACATAGCCAAGAGAAGAATGGAAAAAATATTTGACAGTGAGAAAGTCGTGCTCTACGACGACTATGCTCATCATCACACACAGGTGCGTAGCAACCTATACGGGCTTAGGCAAAATATAGGGGAAAGAGAAAAAATAGTTGCCGTACTGGAACCTCATCTCATATCTAGATTTACCAACAACAGTGAAGCCTATATCGACGCTATGAGCATCGCCGACTATTCAATAATAACAAAATTTTTTAAATCACGTGAAGAACATTTGGAAGATCCGAACATGAATCTCTTTCTAAGTGGCACAGGAATATCCTACGATGCGGATTTTGATGCAGTTGCAGCTAAAATAGCATCTCTGGTAAGCACTCTTGGCTACGATAGATTACACATAGTAATTATGGGAGCGGGTTTATCCTATAAATTAAGTAAAAAAATTAAAGATTTTCTTCAAAAAGATTTCTTTTACAAAGAAAACAGATTGTGTGCCTATACAAGTTAAATATCTTTTTAGAAATTTTTCTGTGATTCATAGAAGTGCTATATTTAAAGGACGATCATGGCTAAACTGACAAATTTTGTTTTCCATTCTAGTCTTATGTTGGTAGCCATTCTCGGCACCAAAGAAATAGCTAGAGCAAAGGATGTGAGTGATTTTTATGGACTAT
>JAITAR010000048.1 GCA_031284025.1 Rickettsiales bacterium
CCCCCTATTGACTGTTGCAAACTCAACTGTATAATGGCTCCATCACCTCCCAGGGGCTAAACTAGAATCCCAGAGATGATAGAGGAGGTGAAAGTGTTGTTTGTTTTTTATCAATGGAAAGTTTTTCATGCCCTTCTATGAAATAGTCTACGTTACGAGAGCGGATCTCTCTGCCGGAGAGGTAGATAGTCTGACAGATAGTTTTGCAAAAATTTTAGAGGAAAATGGAGGAAAGCTAGTTTCCCGGGAGTACTGGGGACTGAGAGTGTTGGCCTACAAAATAAAAAAGAATTCTATGGGACACTATGTTCTCATGAATGTAAACTCCCCCCATGGAGCTGTCGAAGAGCTAGCTAGACTAATGGGTTTCAATGAGAATCTAATTAGAAAAGGTATATTTGCCGTCGATAGATTTTCCTCAGCCGGTTCAGAGCTAGCTATCAGTGAAAATGCTAGAGACTACGGCAATAGTATCAATTCTGACAGAGTGGTGACGGAGGCAGCGAACTGACATGGCTAATAGTAATAGTGGAAACAATAGCAGAAGAAAGGTAGTTGGCGATGGAGGTTCCGAGCAGGAGGACTACCTAAAGGTATCCCTCATAAATCAGGGAGTATCTCTGAGAAGAAGAAGAAGTTGTCCTCTGAAAGATATTCCCGAGGAAGAGATCAACTATAAAAATTTAAAATTACTAAATAAATATATAACTGAGAGAGGTAAGATAGTTTCTAGTAGAGTATCTGGCATTTCTTCGAAAAAACAGCGAAGACTAGCTAGAGCAATAAAGAGAGCTAGAAATCTTGCTCTTCTGTCATTTACCGCCAAGGCGGACAGTGGTGGTGCCAATAGCTAGGGAGGAAGAAATATGAAGATAATTCTAACGGCAAAGATAAAGACTCTCGGTGATGTGGGAGACATCAGAGTGGTGGCCGATGGCTACGGCAGAAACTATCTAATTCCCCAGAAGCTAGCAATAGTCTACTCGGACTACAACTATAGATTCTTCGAAGAAAGGAGAAGACTGCTGGCCGAAAGCGATACCCAGGATAGAGCCAGAGCCGAAGAAGTAAGAACAAAGATAGAGGAGAGAAATGATCTCACCATGGCTCTAAATGCCGGAGAGAATAATAGACTCTATGGTTCGGTAACTCCAAGAAACATTGCCGACTTTCTCAATGGTCTTCTCGGTGGAAAATATCTAGAAAGAAATAACCTGTCTCTGCAGAGACCTATCAAGACACTGGGAAAGTTTACTATAGCATTTCATCTGCATCCAGATGTTCACTTCGAAAGAGAATTATCCATTGTCCGTGGTGATGCGGGGGTGGGGGAGTGAGGGAGTTTTCCATAACCTAGTTTCTCTGCACCCTAAAATTGTTTATGTGACATATGGCTGTTGCCAGAGCATCTGCCTCGTCCTCTGTCTTCAGCGGAACAGCGGGGAGCAGGTACTTTACCATGGCAGAAACTTGACATTTACTAGCTTTGCCAATCCCGCTGATGCTCTTCTTAATGGTATTCGGTTTATATTCAAAAACTCTCAGACTATTCAGTCCAGCGCAGATTATCGCTACACCTCTGGCCTGGCCCAGTTTCAATGAGCTGACAGGGTTCTTATTCACAAATGTTTCCTCAATGGAAAAATAATCCGGTTTGTAGATACTAAGAACTTCATTGAGTCTACTGAAGATATTTTTTAGCCTGTCCTCTATGGGCATTTTTGAGTCTGTAAATATGGTGCCGCTCGCTATGTAGCTAAGATTTCCATTTTCAAATTTCACAATGCCATAGCCCGTCCTTATCAAACCTGGATCAACGCCTATAACAATCATAGCTACAGTTCGAATAATTTTCTGATGGTCTAGACATCGATAAATTTTATTTATCGCAGAAATCTAAACCTTATTTTTTTATAGGCAATACAGCTGTGAATCTGCTAGTCATATACCTTTTTTTGAGGGGTTTACTCTAGTCTAAGGTGAGGTACTTGCATAATATAAACTATTTAATACAATTAAATCATAAAAATTATTGATTTTATCAATTTATATGTTATAACCAGATTCTACTATTATCGGGGGTTTTTATGAAATTTATAGGGTATTTGCGCATATCGATGATATCAATCATGATGTGTTTATGTTTTTTGGCGGGTGTTAGGTACGACCAGATGAACTACAGAAAGTCAGATACATCATCCATCAAGGGAGAGTTGGCACCATCTGCCAAAAATTCAGCAGAGGTACCGTCCGCCAGAGTTTCAGATGATAAACCCATTGAAACCACACAGATTCCATCCATTGAAAATATATCAACAACTACCGAAGATATTATTGTTCAACCAACAGATGGTAGCCAACCGGCGGAAAATGTGGGTGCAGCTATGGTTATGGAAATAAATGATGCTGGAGAAAATAATACCATGGAAGGCGAGTTACCTATTCCACACGTCGAAGACATTATTGTTCAGCCAACGGATGGCAGTCAACCGGTGGAAAATGTGGCTACGGATATGACCTTGGAAATAAATGGCAGTGAAAAAATTAACTCTACGAGGGAAAATCAACAACCAGTGTCGGCTGGCGGCGGAGAAATTCTGATAGAAAATGTAGACATAATCTCCACCGACATCGAGCAAAATCCCTTCGGAGATGAGAAACCTGAATTTGAGGAACTCAATTTTGGACCTCCCGGAGAAAATACCGCTACACTAATTCCTGAGGGAGGAGAAAGCAGTATTGTAGCAAGTCCTGAAGTGATTCCAATAGTAAATGTTGATATTTCCCCCTATGAGCAAAAAATGCAAAATACGAGTCCAGATGATGATACCTTAGTTGATTTGCCGAAAGGTGAAGAAACAGTTGGTGAAGATGAAGAAGAATACGAAGAGGAATATGAAGAGGAAGATGAGGAGGTTATAAAAAAAGAAGAAGCTAAAGTTAAAATTGGTGCTGCAGCCGCAACTAAAGCCAATGAGATTCACGAAATCAATATTAATAAATAACTCCTCTGGAATTGGAGAGTTTCCAAGAAAAAACGGCTCTGTCCACCATAGCTACATGACAACAATGTAAGTTTAGAGGGATATAGGGTGTGGTTAGCAGAAAATAACAAATATGGTGAAGACCTATTATCTATGATTGGTAGGCAAACACTTTAGATCTCATTCCAAGCTTGACTTTGAAGTACTATGGAAAAAGGGTAGTGGAGGTAAGATAAATTCCGTAATGTATAGGTCCCGTACAGCGATGAATTCATATTAAAGAGGGAACGAATACCTCCCCGGCCTCCCATAAGCTTAATTCTTCGGCGGCGCAAGCTTACTGTGCCAAGGAAGAGGGTCTCACCTCTCTCACTATAGAAACCGGCGCTGGCCAGTGGGGTTCAGCTATGGCTATGACTGCCGAATTTTTTGGTCTTAATAGACATAATTATCGTCAACTATATAGTAACTATGGGTAAAGGTTTTCTCAAATTTAGCCCCTCTGTTCCTTTGAGATGTGGATTCGTTTTGGCCTTTGGTCAGAACAATTTGTCTAAAATCTTGAATAATGACATCAGAACAACTTTCCTAGCAGTTTTTATTGATTGTTGATCGACTGATCTTGGTGATTTTTGCAATGTGAATTTTAGTGTACATAATTTTATGCAAACACAAACAGTCTCGACGTTAATATGCAAATTAGTTGACACCTTATTTTTAAGCCTTACGTTATTTATACTGACTCAATAGCTTTTGAAAAATTAGTGAGAAAAATATGGCGGAAAAACGATCAGAATTCTTATACATATCGTACCAAAAAAGGCTTATAAATCTGTTTGGAAGTGCAGTTGACGGATATTTAGAAGAGGAAAGAAAAGCATTTGAACAATTGTTACTCCAATATGGTGCAGGAGTTCTTTCGGAAGAAGAAAAACAACAAGCACTTTTTAATGTATTGGTGGAAAAATATAATATAGAAAGTAGCCTAAAAGAAACGATAGATATAATCTGGAGTAGTCGCAACATTGAACCACGAGGTGATATAAAAGATGATGATCTTATCTTCGAAACGGATCTTCATGGAGATATGAGAGCATTTCTCAATACTCTTCTGGAGAGTGGAGCGGTACAATTTGTGGAAAAAGAGGATCCACTAATATTTTACAATCCCGAACAACTGAGTGAAGAAAAAAATAAATATAATCTGGAAGAACTGGAAGGATTGATGGTAAGAGATCCTGAAAAACACAGAGAACTAATGAAAAAACTTCAGCCACTAGCTAACGTGAAACCAACGAAGAGATATTCCCAATACGTAAACTGCGGTGATTTTCTTGACCGAGGAAAGCAGACGGAGCAGATGATCCATCTGATAAATTATCTTGATGAACAATGCAAAAAGAATGGCATAGAACCGGCAAAACTGACCGAGGGAAATCATGAGTTGTTATATATTGATGACATGAATGAGGGTATTTCCAAAAACGCAGGAAACTGTATATATGGTTTTTACGAAAACATTAGAGAAAAGGTATTTAGTACTGAAAAGATTAAATCCATGAAAAAGGCTGTAGAAAAAGCTATAGCAAATAAAACATTAAGTCTTGCCTATAGTAAGGGAACAACAATTTTTTCCCACACGGTAATTGTAAAGAGCAAGGTATTGGAGCTAGCAAATGCTCTGAAAATGCTTTATGAAGAAAGAAAAAATAAAGCTGACAATGAACCACCCGAAGAGAATGAGGTAGCTATGCTAGCGAATAAATTCGAAGAACTTGGAATTAAAATTAATCAAAATCAGATATTCAATGAAAATGATACTGAAAAGCTAGCAGAAGGCCTAAACCAATTTATTGAAATCAGATATAAATTATTTGGAAATATAAAAATTAAAGAAGGAGTGCTCTATGAAAATAGTACAGCAGCAGAAAAAAAAATATTTTCTCTAATGAATTCATTTAGTTCCGATGGAATAACATGGAACAGAATCGGGAATGTGCAGTACTCGGATCAAATTCCTGGTATCAAATACATAGTGGGACATGATATATTTCCAGACATGAAGGATATAGGGCCTGCGGCATTGGTTGAAGTCTCTGGTCCGAATGGCCCTAGAACAGAAATAAAATTTGATGACGAAGAAGGGAAAATAATTCCAGCTGATTCCTGTAGATCATCTGGCTGCTATGATCATCCAGTAACCAAAGCGAAATATGGAGTAGTCAATTCTAAATCTCTAGCCGATGCAAATTTCCCTCAAATTAGGACAATAAGTAGAGAAATAACCAAAGAAGAATGCGAATTAGCGGCTAAGCGTAACTATGACACGTACTTACTAGAAATATCAAAGGGAGGAACTGAAAAAGATAAGAAAATAAGAATGGAGACAATAGAGAAGAGAAAACATGAGGATAGAGAGAAAAGAGAAAAAGAAGACAGGAAAAGAAAAGAAGAAGAAATGGGAAGGAAAAAAGAAAGAGAAGATAGAAAGAGAAAAGAAGAAGAAGAAAGAAGAAAGATAGAGGAAGAAAAAAAGAGAAAAGAAGAAGAAGAAAGAAGAAAGATAGAGGAAGAAAAAAAGAGAAAAGAAGAAGAAGAAAGAAGAAAGATA
>JAITAR010000077.1 GCA_031284025.1 Rickettsiales bacterium
GATAGTTTCTGCCAAATCGATGGTTCTGTCGTTCACACGTACCGCCACAACCTCTCTGGCTATGTTATCACCAAGAGCCTTAATAAGAGCAAATCCATCTAGCTTTCTATCGATTTCGAATTCTTTTCCTCTATAGACTACGCTAATTTTGTCCGACACAGTTGAGATTGAATATTGTTAATGTTCTATGGACAGACTATATACCTGCCTATTGATATTCAATAGACAAACGGCAAATTTGTAGTTTTCAAATGTAAATTTTTGGCTTTACAAAAACTAATCCAGTTTTTACTCTTCTGTCATATTAACTAGCTGTAGTCAGTCGATTTATGCTATTAGTAGGGAAAATACTATCTAGCCACGGTCTTAAAGGTAACGTCAGGCTGTTGAGTTTTTTTGAGAAGCCGGAAGACATTTTCAACCACAAAATAGTGGATGAAAATGGGAAGGCTATGAAATTCAATAGAGTCGGAGCAACAACCAAAAAGGATGTTTTTCTGGCAAAATTTGAACATATCAATTCTCTGGAAGAAGCTAAAAAATACGCTAATTTTGAACTTTTTGTCGAAATCAACGAGCTGCCAGCTATACTGGATAATGAAGTATATCTGGAGGAACTGGTTGGCATGGCTGTAGTCTGTGAAAAAAACAGAGGAGTAGTGGTTTCTATGGAGAACTACGGTGCCGGTAACATTATGGCTATTAGATGGGACGACGGCAGGCTTGAATCTATACTATACAGTGATAGTTTTATTAAAGGTATAGACAAAAATAATAGGGTGATTATAATAGATCCACCTCATTACATATGATATTTTCTATGGGTTTTTTGAAGATAAGCGATTCTCTCGGAAATTTGACCTGTGTAGACTCTGAAAGAGTTAGCATAGGGCAAATTCTGGAAAATAATGGTGATAATTTATATTTTGTGTTATTTTTCATGATGGTGCTGTCACTTATACCAACGCCAGGGCCAACACCTTTTATATCAAATTTTTTCGGTATTTTGGGCAGCATGATATCCCTTGATATCATCAGACAAAAAAAGAAAGTGTACATGCCAGAATTCATCAGAAAAATTTCGATAAAAAAACATACTTTGGATGTAGCCATAGGAAAGATAAATCCGTTTCTCATCAGAATAGAACGTAAAACAAAAAGGCGTTTTGTTTTCCTGAATGGAGAAAAATTGCTGCGACTGTTAAACTGGTTTATACTACTGCTGTCGTTGGATCTCATAATACCGATACCGGTGCTAACATTTATACCGTCGCTGGCGGTGATATTGATGATCTTCGGCATACTAAATGACGATGGTCTAATAACGACGGTGGGAATTGCTGTTGGCCTGTTATCGCTACTAGTAACGATAAAGGTTTGGCTCTGGTGTAGAATCCTGCTAGCAAAATTTATGGCCAGATGATACTTTTTTGTGGTGTGTGGTAAATAAATAAAAGACTGGGACTATAAGAATAATAAATAGTATTCTTTATAGATAAAAATATACGATCTTTACAAATTTAAAAATGTTATTTAATTTCTATGGAAGGGTACAAGATTTTTAGATAGAAGGGTAGAGATATAATTACTATGAAAAGTTTAGTGGTAGTGGAATCACCTGCAAAGGCGAAGACGATAAATAAATATCTTGGCAAAGACTACAGGGTGGTGGCATCATTCGGTCACATACGCGCTCTGCCAAAAAAAAATGGCAGTGTTGATCCAGCCGAAGATTTTGCTATAAAATACGAAATAATAAAAACAGCTCATAAACATCTGAAGGAGTTGGTAGAGACTGCCAAGGAGTGCGATGAAATTATACTAGCCAGTGATCCCGATAGAGAGGGAGAGGCAATTGCGTGGCACGTGGTAGAAGTGCTAAAGCAAAAAAAAGCAATAAATAGTAAAACTAAGATAGACAGAGTTGTTTTTAATGCAATTACTAGAGAATCTGTCATCGAAGCCATGGGAAAACCAAGAAAATTAGACATGCATCTGGTTAACGCCCAACAGGCTAGAGTTGCTCTGGATTATCTCGTGGGTTTTTCGCTTTCACCAGTCCTATGGAGGAAATTGCCTGGCAGCAGATCAGCCGGAAGGGTACAATCGGTGGCGCTTAGACTTATTTGTGAGAGACAGGCAGAGATATCCAATTTTAAACCGGAAGAATACTGGACCATAGACGTTCTTAGCAAAACTGCGAAAAATAAAAGCATTTTGGCAAGACTTGTCATGGTTGACGGTAAAAAACTCAACAAATTTTCTATAGCAAATGCAACGCAGGCTGAAAAATTAAAATCTGAGCTAGAAAAGGAAAAATACAGAGTAGACGGGGTTGAAACTAAAGAAACTAAAAGAAATCCATTTCCACCATTTACTACTTCTACACTACAGCAGGAAGCATCAAGAAAGCTCGGATTTTCCGCTAAAAAAACTATGTCATTGGCTCAACGGCTATACGAAGGAATAGATATCGGCAATGGTTCCCAGGGACTTATCACCTATATGCGAACGGATGGTGTATACACAGCTCCGGAGGCAATAGCGGCAACTCGCGGCCTAATTCTCAATAGCTATGGCAAAGAATATCTACCTGGAAAAGCAATAATATATCAAAACAAGATTAAAAATGCTCAAGAGGCACATGAAGCTATAAGACCGACTGATTCAACGATACTGCCGAAGAATATAAAAAATAATTTGTCCAGCGATGAATTTAAATTGTATGAACTCATATGGAAAAGATTGGTTGCAAGCCAGATGGCAAGTGTTATTCTTGACCAGGTTTCAATTGATCTAGGGACTTCTAAGCATTTGCTGAGAGCAACCGGCAGTACGATAAAATTCGATGGGTTCTATGTGCTGTACAATGAAACAAATGATGACGAAATCGTGGACGATGATGATTCAGTAAAATTACCTAAAGTTACGGTGGGGGATATTTTGTCATTTGAAAAGGTAATAGATGCCAGGCATTTTACTGAACCACCTCCAAGGTATAGTGAGGCCAGTCTAGTAAAAAAGATGGAAGAGTTAGGCATAGGAAGACCTTCAACCTACGCCAGCATCATAGATGTGCTGCAGAAGAGGGAATATGTAAAACTAGAAAAAAAAAGATTTGGGGCTGAAAATCGCGGACTTGTAGTTAATGCCTTCTTAAAAATCTACTTTAAAAAATACATCGAATACGACTATACGGCCAAATTGGAAAATGATTTGGATATAGTTTCGAATGGAGAAAAAAATTGGAAGGAACTACTGAAGGACTTTTGGTTTCCTTTCAATGACGAGATAAATCGCGTGCTGCAGATAAAAAATGCAGAAATTTTGGGAGAAATAACTATGGCGATGAATGATGTAATTTTTGGTCTCGATGGCCAGGGAAAATTGAATAACAAGTGTCCTGCCTGTGAAAATGGTCTTCTGAGTCTTAGAACTGGCAAATTTGGTATATTCGTAGCCTGTTCAAACTATCCTGATTGCAAATATACCAAACAGATTTCGAGTGCTGCCGACGATGGTGATGGAGCTGAGAATGTTCCCGGAGAGAAATTTGAAAATAAGATCCTTGGGGGAAATGAAAGTCAGAATGTGTATCTAAAGAAAGGACCCTATGGTTTCTATGTGCAACTTGGCGAAGATAGCAAAACTCTTAAACCGAAACGCACCACCGTGCCAAAAAATATGAATGAAAATGACGTTGATCTAGAAAAGGCCCTGCTATTGCTGGCACTACCTAGAATTCTGGGTAAACATCCCGATGACGGACAGGAAATTAGAGCTAACATAGGACCCTACGGTCCCTATATAATGTGGAACAAGAAATTTTATTCAGTAAAAAAAGACGATATTCTGAAAATTAGTCTAGAGAGAGCTCTAACCATCATTAGTGAGTCGAAAAAAACAAAAAATTGAAACCAATGAAAAATATTCAAATGAAGAAGAGAATCGCCTTTATTAAAAAAAAGTGCTGGCAAAACGAAAATTCGACCATAGGGCTAGCGGATAGGATTTTGCCAGTCTTGGCGAAGATGAAGCAGCAGCATAGGTCGTTGGGTACTTCACAGCTGTTCGTCGAATAACCAAGATCGAGGAACACTATGCAGAAACGTCGCGATGATGGAAAAATAATAGGAATAATTCTATCGTCGAAGTGCATCGGCGAAACTATGGCGCAGATATTTGGTAATATAAATACTGGTCTGGTACCAATACGAGGAAAGCCGGCGATTGCCCACATAATAGATAGAATGAAACTAGTCGGCATTAGTGATATCTACGTAACCGTAGACCATGAAAAGGAAAAACTAGTCAGAGCAGTTAACGCCATAGTGGGCAAAAGTGCAAATGTCTTTTTTCGAGAAACTAGAGAAGTGGATGGGAAAAAATATTCAGCTCTAGAACAAATAGTTAGCGAAGTTGATTTTAACAGCTGTCTAATAAACGTTGCCGATTCGGTGGTGCTGTACAACGCGGATATAATAGAACATGATGTGTCCGTTGCTCTAATTTCCGACAATTGTGATAATTTTTCAGCGAAGGTGTCGGTGAAAGTCAATAAAAATGGCAATGTAATCGGCTTTGAATTCACCACTAAAAATAAAAATATATCAGTGGGGGCTGTCTATCTCACCGGCATCGATAGGACAAAATTGCTAGGCAGTGATTTCTCTCTGAGATCATTAGCTGAACTTTGCATAAAAAACTATAGGATAAAGGTGAAAAAAATAGATCGATGGTTCTGTACTAATCAGATATTTAAGTACTACGAGGCCAAAAAAGATCTGATAGATTCGAGATTTTTCAACACTTTTCAGTATAACGATCTAAAAGGTACGATAACAAAGAAATCAACGGATAGCAAAAAACTTAAGAGAGAGATTCTATGGTTTCTCAATCTTCCGAAAGAACTCAACTGTTTCACTCCAAAAATACTCGACTATTCTATAGATCGAGAAGTTTTTGTGGAAATGGAGTACTACGGCTATGCTCCTCTATCCGAGATTTTTGTCTATGGAGATTTCTCTGAAAAAATATGGGAAAGTATTCTAAAAAGACTCATGATGGTTCTAGATGAATTTCGTAAATTTAGGGCTGATATTCCTCGGGATAGTTTTAGAGAAATCTACTACAACAAACTGATCGATAGGGTCAAAATGTTAACTGATTCGAACCCATTTTTTATGAAAGTATTTTCAATGGATGAAATAAAAATAAATGGTAAGATTTATCACAATCTAAACCATTTCATAGAAAAAATTCTCAGAAGTATCGGTGAATTATACAATAAGACTGATTGCACAGTTATTCATGGGGACTATTTTTTTGCGAATATTCTCTACGACCTCAGCAATGGTATAGTTAGACTCGTCGACCCGCGAGGTGAATGGGGAGAGGCAGTGATATACGGAGATTCAAAATATGACGTGGCCAAACTGAGCCACTCCATACACGGCAAATATGATTTCATAGTTAATGATATGTTTGAACTGGAATATGGCAACGACTTCATAAATTTCAAAATTCTAAATCTTAGAGAATTAAACGAGGGATTGACTACTATGTTTGATGCTATGATAATGGAGCGCTATAGTCTCAGACAGATAAGGCTAATAGAGTCATTGCTATTTATTTCAATGGTTCCTCTTCACGCCGATCATCCAAAGAGACAGATTGTACAGTATGCTACTGGAATTAGGATGTTAAATGAGGTATTTTATGGAAAATAGGGAAGAGTTAAAGGGATTGGTTTTTGACATCGATGGAACTCTGTGTCCAGTGAAAGGAAAAGAGGAAAGATACGAAGATCTCGTACCATACCCGGAAATGCTAGACAAATTGAAAGAATATAGAAACTCCGGCTTCAAAATAATACTCTACACCTCTAGAAATATGAGAACCTACAACAACAACATTGGAGAGATAAATAAGAATACTCTTCCACTTCTGATCGAATGGCTAAAAAAATGGAACATACCATACGATGAAATTCATGTGGCCAAGCCCTGGCCTGGCAAAATTGGCTACTACGTCGACGATCGGTCGATACGGCCACGAGAGTTTCTAGAGAATACTCCTGAGGAGCTAGAAAAAATCATCAAGAAAGATGCGAAGATCTAAAAATTAGTTCTCCAGCTAGATCACTTCGCAAAATCTCACAATAGTACTACAAAAATCTTCCAGGAAATCCTAGAAACTATAGCCCACCACAGCACCAACAGAAAATGATCTATAGCCGCTGGCACCCCTGTAACTACCCCCCAGAGATAGAGACACATTTTTAGCCAACTGATAGTTGCAGCCCAGAGCCACAGAGCCAGACAGTTTGCCCACCTCCGCTGCTCTACTTTTCAATTTGCCCGAGCTGGCGTATTCTGTGAGACTGGCAGAAATCTCTGGATTGGAGTAGGACAGCAGATAGCTGGTGCCCAGAGAAATAAATGGTCTGAAATTGGCCAGATCCATAGCCATAGTCAAATTTAAATTGCCAGCTATCAAATGATGGTTGCCACCATCTATCGTTAAATTTAAAACTCCTGCACCTTCTTCGCTAAATTTGCCGTAACTCAGCAGAGAGGTTTCTAGCGATGCTGAAGGAGTGAAAATTAGATAGCC
>JAITAR010000099.1 GCA_031284025.1 Rickettsiales bacterium
TATCACTTTAGCCCCGTTACATTTTCGGTGCAAAAGAGCTTGACTAGACTAGTGAGCTATTACGCTTTCTTTAAAGGATGGCTGCTTCTAAGCCAACCTCCTAGCTGTTTTGGCTCTATTACTTCCTTCCACACTTAGTGATAACTTAGGGACCTTAGACGGCGATCTGGGCTATTTCCCTCTCGACCACGGACCTTATCACCCGTAGTCTGTCTACTGCACTTAGCTCGACGGTATTCGGAGTTTAATTAGGTTCAGCAGGGCTTTTGACCCCCCTAGCCTATTCAGTGCTCTACCCCCGTCGGCAATCGCACAGCGCACTACCTAAATAGTTTTCGCGAAGAACCAGCTATGTCCAGATTTGATTAGCCTTTCACCCCTAACCACAGTTCATCCTATAACATTGCAACGTTAACAAGTTCGGCCCTCCAGTGCATATTACTACACCTTCAGCCTGACCATGGTTAGATCATCTGGTTTCGGGTCTAATACGTAAAACTATGCGCCCTATTAAGACTCGCTTTCGCTACGCCTACATCTATCGACTTAAGCTCGCTTTACATATTAACTCGCTGACCCATTATGCAAAAGGTACGCCATCACGGAATGAATCCGCTCTGACTGTTTGTAAGCATTCGGTTTCAGGTTCTATTTCACTCCCTTTGGCAGGGTTCTTTTCACCTTTCCCTCACGGTACTAGTTCACTATCGGTTGTTGGTTAGTACTTAGGCTTGGAGGATGGTCCCCCCATATTCAAACAGGGTTTCACGTGCCCCGTCCTACTCAAGTCCACCAGTCATTTTTACCTCTACGGGGCTATCACCCTCTATGGCTAGATTTTCCAATCTATTCTAGTTGTTAGACCAATGGCACTGGCCTATTCCCCTTTCGCTCGTCACTACTAGGGGAGTCTCGGTTGATTTCCTTTCCTTCAGCTACTGAGATATTTCAGTTCGCTGAGTTCGCCTTTGTAATCTATCTATTCAAATACAAATACCCCTAAGGGTGGGTTTCCCCATTCGGACATCTTCGGATCGCTATCTATTGACGATTCCCCGAAGCTTATCGCAGTCTATCACGTCCTTCATCGCCTACCAACACCAAGGCATCCACCAAATGCTCTTTCTTTACTTCTTATACTAAGACACAAAAATTACATGCAGATCAAAATTTGCAAACCTCCAAGATATGCCTAACTCAGGCCTCCGGAACTACACAAACCTCTACTCTGCAATCATATTTTTGGATTCAAATAACACCTTCTACAGTGCCATTTGTACTTACTTCATTCAGAATTGACCATATTCACAATAAAAAACAACGCGCGATTTCCCCATCGGGGGGGGATTCACAAAATTTAGATTTCAGTTAAAAAGACTCCCGAACTGGCCCAGTATAATGGATATCGTTTCAATAGTCAAGGAATTTTTTAGATTGACTAACATATTAGTGCATAGGACATAGACATATTTGGAAAGAGTTTCAATAGAAGTCTCCAGAGTAGATTTTAAGATTTAGCAAAAAACAAAGAAATTAATTGTAATTTCAAAAGAACCAATCCATGTTATAACTAGTCCAGCAATAGAATTACCTAAAAATTTTCACGCTACAGAGAAATTCAACAGTAACAACACGGTCTTTAGTATATTCATAGATGAAGAAAGTACCATTGAAGAAAACGACGGAGAGAAATAGGAGGAAAAGAAACCTAAAAAAATAGCTAAGTAATTACAAAAATGATGGCTGGTCTTTTTATGTTTTATTTTAAAATATAGAGAGATTGCCTATAATTTCTCAGTAAATTGTTACTAGGGGGAAAACTATCTATCTGTTTTCGGTTCATATAGCCATTCTTCAACCCTGCTGAGATGGTTGAAGTCACTGTGCTGAGCATTTCGATTGGTGGCTAGGTAGCCATTTGTTTCATTGTCAAAGAAATCTATTAGTTTTACCACAAATTCTTCGGTTTTTGCTATGAGTTTGTCTATACTAACCACATCTGGAGTCCCCCTTATTTTTTCACCGCTGTCTATTCCTATAATTTTACCATCTCTATGTTTAACTAGCCAGTACTGCAAAGACCTGATGTTTACGGCGATTCTGTTGTGGGCTAGTATTAGTGCCTCAAGGGGTAGCTGTAGTTCTCTACCATTCAAGATATCGCCCTTTGATGGAGCCGTTCCCGTCTTATAGTCGATTATTCTCAGTGTGCTACTTTGAGTTTCTATTCTATCGATTCTCGCTGAAATTGTAAAATTCTTGTCAAGCAAAGTGTAACTGTTCCAGCTCTCTGCAGCTATAGAGTAATCCTGTTCTCTAGATCTACTGTCAAAATCCAAAAAACACCTAGCTATACCCATTGCTCTGTTGAAATAGAGTTCCGCGTATATCTGGTCATATGTAAAATATTTGCCGAGAAATTCTTGCACCAGGACCATCAAATTTTTAAGTTTATCCTGTCTATAGATCTCGTAGCAATTGCAATATTGTTCGAAAACCCCATGCATAAGTGTACCAATTCTAGCATAGACACTGTCACTGGTCAGTATATTCTTCTTTGATAGGCCAAGGATTTTCTTTGCGTAGATGTCATAGGGGTTTAGAGCCAATAGATTTATGTTCGTTACAGACAACTTTCGTGGTCTCACATAGCATGGTGGCTTTGGCTGTGGGCGCCTCTTGTATATTTCATTTCGACTATCGAAACTAAAACTATAGTATTTGCCAAAGGTTTTGACTAGCCATTGTTCCTTTACTAGAGCAAAACCATTGCACTCCAACGTAGTTTCAAGCCTCTGCAAAAATCTGGATTTTAGAGTTGTCACTCCGCTAACTATCTTCGACCTAACTAGAAGCACGTTTTTTTGTGCCATAAGCTGTATAAAATCAAAGTAGGAGCTTCCTACACTAGCTTCTCTAGCTGGTAGACCAAAATCTATTCTCATTTTTCTGCTTAGCCACGGATCAGCGGGAACATTTTTGGGGATTGAGCCTTCATTTAGATTCGCTATAATAACAAGATCGTAGTCTATCAGTCTTGCTTCACCCATGGATATTAGGTTAATTGTTGGGTGTATGGAGTAGTCATTGCTGTACGATTTTTCCGAAATCAAAAAACTGAATACACGACTATAGTTACCTATGCTCATGTTTTTAAAATGTTCGCTCTGTGGCAGCAATTCCTCTCTGAAAAATTTAAAAATTTTCTCACCATCATCATTGGAATGCCATAGAGCATCGGCTCCAGAAACGGTGTCGGAGCCGGCTATTTTCTCAGCTAGTCCAAGATGTTCTTCAATAAGCTCGGACAGCGACGAAAATCTTTTCCCCAGTACCGAAAAACAATTCTCTATTTTGTCTAACATTGACCACAACTTTTGTTTTACGGCTATGTTGGAAACGTTATTTTCTATATTTTTTCTGTAGAATTTCATCCCCTCTTTATTATTACCGCCTGCAAGAACATTGTTTTCAAATATTTCAATATTTGTCAGAAGTTCCTCCTTTGAATAGCCAAAGTGAGTAAAGTGATGTTTTAGCAGACTCAATAGTCTATCCTGTCGGTAATTGCTATTATATAGATCTATCAGCAGTAGCAGGTATCTAACTATAGCATGGGATATAATTTTTTTTCCATAGACATTATTGTAAGGTAGATTCCAATGCCTTAAAAATAGCTCCATTTTGTAGGACTGTTCCAAATCCACTATGACAGCCACATTTTTCAGGCCGTTATTTGCCACATAGTCCAACAGATACATCGTAACCATGGCACATTCATCGTAATCGTCATTGCACTCCAGATATCTAATGTGAGCTAGCTCTGTAATTTTCCCATTTTTCTGCCACCTATAGGTTAGGTTCGACGGCAATGCTGAACTATATAGTGTATACATTGATGAATCGCTGATTTCTCTATAGTTTTCATATTCAATGGACTCAACGGATTCTCTAGTGATATTTAGCTCCCTGAGAATTTTCTTGAAATGGTAATGGCTGTGGTATTCATCAATACCATCAAATTCCTCATCGGTCAAAATGTTTTCCAGACCTTTAAATAATAGATAGGTATTATCATGTTTTGATAGAGCTCTAATAAAATCCACAGTGCTCTTAAAAAAATCAAAATTTCCAGCCAGCAGCAGTGGATTTTTCGGTCTATTGTGTTCGAAAATGTTTGCGTAGAATTTTATATTGGCAATTATATTGCCAACGGTGGAGGTTATGTTATTTTTAGCCAGTAGATTTTGCCATTTTTCTCCGAATTTTTTCAGAAATTGCAAAATCTGCTGCCAATGTAAAGCAAAGTTATCGTCTACTATATTGTCCAGATTACTGAAGTTAATTTCATATTTTTCTACATCCGTCATGAATAAATCAAGTTCTTTCGTCAAATTTATAGCTTGCTCAATAGTCAGAGAACTGTCGCCATCTAAAATTTCATCGAGTAGCAGCAATCTATATCTCAGATGGGATACTATTTTCGCAGATCCTATGTGATCTTTAAAAATACTATAGTTTACGTTATTTAGCAGAATACTCTCATCATCCACGTCACCCATTGCCCTAAGTACCGGCAAAATATTCACAGCACTTCCGCTTTTTTCAAAAAATACCATTTTGAACGCATTGACAGCCCTACGACTAGGAAGAATTATAGTCATTGCAGAAATATCTATGTTATCTTCGAAATTATCATAGATAAAGCTATAGAGGCTTCCCAAAAAGTTATAATTTGCTTTTATATTAAAAAAATGCATAAAAATTATTTAACAGCCAACGAAAGCCAAAATACTAATAATCTACTCCAACAAAATACAGACCGCAGGCTGGAGCATTGACACCAGCTCTTTTTCTATCTCCTGATTCTAGTATGTCCCTAAATTCATCAATGTCTATCCTATGTCTACCAACATCTTTAAGCGTGCCTATTATATTTCTAACCATGTGGTGCAGAAATGACCTGGCAGACACGTCAAATATGACCAGATCATCTTCTATCCGATAAATTTTACAATCGCTAATTGTTTTTAGAGGACTTAATGCCTGACATTGGCTGTCCCTAAAACTACTAAAATCATGCAATCCCACCAAAATTCGACAGGCAGCAGTTATATAGTCCACATCTAGTGCACTACTCACCTGCCAAACTCTATTTCGCCAAATTGCTAGAGGAGACCTAGTATTTTTAATTACATAGCGATAGTGCCGCATCTTCGATGAAAATCTGGCATGAAAATCATCCCCAACAACGTCACAACTTCGAATAACTATATCCTGCTCCGATGGCAAACCATATCTTCTGTAGAACCTGCCAAATTCGCCAACTATTAGTTTCTGTAGCCTCCTAATTCTAGTTCTGTTCAGTTTACAGAGATAGTAGTTCAACGCCTGAACCACCACTGCTCCATCGTATCGGTTTTTTTTCAGATCAAAGTGTGCAACCTGGCCCAGAGCGTGTACTCCCGCATCAGTTCTCCCAGACCCTACCAATTCAACCCTTTCACCTGACAATTCGAAGATACAATCTTCAATAACTTCCTGTATCGACAGACCCTGCCCCTGCCTTTGCCAGCCGGAATAGTTTGTTCCATCGTACTCTATGGACAACCTGTATCTCATATATTTCTGCTAGATCTATAGCTGCAGTCTAATTCAACTTTATCAGATCCAACAGATTGTACTTTACCTTAATTTTATACTTTTTGTCCCTCAGGTATTCAGTGTAGCTCTTCAAAAGAGTTTTATTAATGTCATCGGAGGTACTATTCCCTATACGATCTCTACCTACATATTTACCATCTTTTTCACCAAACTCGCCAGTTTTGCCGATTACCGCAAAATATATAACATTACCGTCGGAGAAAAAGATATCAGTGGTCTCACCAGTTTTCCTGGTTAAAATTTGCTCTATAAAATCCTGTCCATAACCCTCGTATTTTCTACTAACGTGGTTGATTTTCTTAGGTTTAAAACCGTGGTCAATCAGAGTTTTATCATCGAAGTTTTTATTTCTATACTCGTCTATATATCTTTGGATAACATTTCTACGCAGCTCTCTAGTTTTTTCGTCCTTCACGGCCAAAATTATATCATCCTTCACCTCTTCGAAACTCTTTGTGTAGCCTTTTTTAGCATCAGTCACGGAATACACCTGGATGTCATCTCCAATTTTTCTTAGCCAGGAAAAGCTATTGATCGCTAAATCAAAGACATCCACTATGCTAGCATACTTTTCATCGGCCATCAAAACTTCTCTATTTAAATAGCCAAGAGTTTCTACTTTACTATCTGTAGCTCTAGCGAACTCCTCAATATTTTTTACAGATGACAGAAGAGACCTAATTTTACCCAGTCTTTCTTTGCCCAGAACCGATCCTAGATATTTTGTGAGCGTCACGTATTCAATTTTTTTAGTGTCCGGCACAACAAATTTATGTATATTATTGTTGTAATATCTTCTCATTTCACTATCATTGACCTCTCCACGATAACTTTTTAGGTTATTTCCCTCGATAGAAAAAAGCTTGATATTTTTATAGAGATTTTCTCCGTGGAAAACCAGATCTACTCCCAAATTATTCAGCGAATGTATTTGGCTGACCGTATTTAGCAGATACTTTAGATTATCAGATCCTCTGATCCTATCCATGTACTCCTCCTCCGTTATATTTTCCTTTTTTAGAAAATCATTGAACTTAGCCATACCATCTTCTATACTTTCTTTAAACCGCTCCTCCTCTGAAATCCTCTTCAAAACTAACTCATCCGGCTCCCGAATGCAAAAATTCTCAATTTCCAACTCAAATGCACTGGAATCTGCTATCTGACTCACAAGATTTACCATAAAATTTCTAGAGTTGAGAAACGCCAGCTGTCCATCGGTCAGCTGTAGCGAATAGGCTTTACGCTTTTCCTCATTAAGCTCCTTAATAAAGCCATTTATACTAAGTTTTTTGTTCCTACTAACAATTATGTTATATCTATTACTCATAAGAAGAATCCCATTTATACTCGACAGTATAAGTATCACTATAAGAGCAACTATTAAACATTTTACTCCACTTTTTTTAAATTTTTCTACATTCATAGCCAAACCTGAAATTTACGTTTATATCAAAAATTTTTCCAGCTGTATCATATGCCTTCAATTTTTAAGACCTCAACTGGATTAATGTAAATTATTTTTTCTTCCTCAAGATACGCCGAACCCTTTTTCCTTCTTCTTCTTTTTCCAGCTACAATACGTCTTGAGCTTTTATGATCCACAGTCATTCTCTCTTTTATGTAGTTTGACAGTTCAATTTTAAGTTGCTTTGTAGCTTCGTCGGCGAAATCCATTTCCGCACCATATATAGTGGCACAGCTTACCTTTGATTCGGCTTTGGTTATAAGTTTTTCCTGTAGCCCAAGCCACTCCTCCTCAGAGAATCTAATATCTTCGGAGCCCCTAATTATCAAGCCACAAGCTGAACAGGGAATAACAAAATTTAGTTCTCCCTTTTTGATGCTTGGCGATATAAGAACGTAACTGCTCACCTCAGGCCTCCGCATGGCAAGCTGCAGAGAAATCAACGCCCCGTGGTCTATGCCACATACCCAAAAATTTCTACATTCGATGTTCTTGTTATGTAGCCAATCCAGAGCTATCGTCATATCCAGCAAATTAGCGACGTCAATCTCACTTTTCTCAATATCGTGGTTCATAAAATCAAACCTAAGGGTAGAAAAGTCATTTTCAATGAATGTATCGAATACTAATTGCGTAGTTTTACTGAATATTTGGTTTCTCCTCGCATTCTTATCGTTATTATTGCTAGCAATCAGTACACTCGGCGAATTCAGATTTCTACTGTGACTGTAAACCCCCTCAACTTTCCCAAAAGTACCTTTGAAAATTATCTCTGACATATAGATGATAAAAAACTTATCTAAGTATACCAATATTTTTTAAAAAACAAGTAAACTGTTTCCTG